>NZ_CAXQBM010000082.1:0-105024 GCF_964222115.1 Alteriqipengyuania sp. | reverse complement strand
CAAGATAGCCTTCCGCCACCGCCAGATCGCGCGATCCCGCATCGATCCACTTGGCATCGCAGCCGAAGCTCGGATCCTTGGTCGGCTCACCCTGCAAGACATGCGCGTCGAGCACTTCGCCCGTGTCGATCGCGAGCAGCTTGCCCGCACGCAAAGTGCCCGAACCTACCGGCGCGCCGCCGAGCATGATGCGATATTCGTCGGGCGCAATGTCGAAGCTGTCCGCGATGCGGAACTGCGGGACGACGAAGCCAAAAGCCTGGCACATCTGCTTGCGCAGGCCGGTCAGGCGGGCAACCAGCGGCGCACCCTGCTTGTCGTCGGCCAGTTGGACCAGTCCGTAGCCAAGCTGGATGGTAACCAGCGTCTGGTCGGACACTTCGCCGATGGAAATGCGCGAGGGATCGGGCTTTTCTTCGGGCTCTGGCACGAAGGCATTCGCCGCATCCTCCCGCTTCTTGAGCCCGCGCCACAGCAGCAACGCGCCAGCCGCGAGCGGCAGGAAGATCATCTGCGGCATCGCCGGGATACAACCGATGGCGCCCAGAATGCAGCCGACCGGCAGCCAGATCTTGGAATCCGCCAGCTGACCGCCGATCTGGCCAGTCAGGTCGCGCGTGTCGGACACGCGGGTCACGATCACGGCAGCGGCAATCGACAGCAGCAGCGCGGGGATCGAGGCGACCAGCGCATCGCCCACCGCCAGGGTCACGTACATCGCGCCAGCCTCGCCAGCGGAAAGCCCGTGGCTGCTCATGCCCAGCACCAGGCCGGCGATCACGTTGACGATCAGGATCAGCAACGCGGCGATCGCATCGCCCTTCACGAACTTGCTGGCACCATCCATCGAACCGTAGAAATCGGCCTCGGTCGCGATCTCGCGGCGGCGTGCCTTGGCTTCGTCCGCCGTGAGCAGCCCGGCTGCGAGATCGGCGTCGATCGCCATCTGCTTGCCGGGCAAGGCATCCAGGGTGAAGCGCGCGGTCACTTCGGACACGCGGCCTGCACCCTTGGTCACCACGACCATGTTGATGATCGTCAGGATGATGAAGACGATCAGGCCGACGGCGAAATTGCCGCCGATCAGGAAGGCGCCGAAAGCCTCGATCACCTTGCCCGCTGCATCGCCGCCCTCGTGCCCGTTGAGCAGCACGATGCGGGTCGAAGCGACGTTGAGTGCCAGCCGCATCAGTGTCGCGAACAGCAGCACCGAGGGGAAGGACGAGAAATCGAGCGGCTTCTGCGCGTTCATCGCCGCCATCAGGATGGAAACCGACAGCGCGATGTTGAGCACGAAGAACAGGTCGAGCATCAGCGCCGGAATCGGCACGACCATCAGCACGATGACCGCAAGGATACCGGCGGGAAGCGCGAGCGCCGGCGAGATGAAGGAAGGAAGCTTCACAGGCCGAACACCTCGAATTTGCTATAGGCTTGGTCGATCCGGTCGCGGGCACGCGCGCCGATATCATTGTCTGCTCCGGTGCTGCCGAAGGTCGCGCGCAGCGTCTGCGCCATCGAAGGACGCTGCTTCGGGCCGTCGGTGGGCATGACTGCCGCGGCCCGCGTCGTGCGGCCCGGGATCATCGATGAACTGGCGTAGCGCGCCTGCGCGAACTCTTCCGACATGCCGCCCACTGCGCCCGGCGAGAAGGGCATGCCCCTGTCCTGGGCCATCGCGCTGGCGACCTTGGTCTGCATCAGGCTCATCACCTCGGCGACCGATCGCGCACGTCCGTTGTCATAGAATATCGGCCTGTTGGCCGCCGCGGCCTTGGGCATCAGGGCCACAGCCGATTGCCCGGCGTCGGTGCGGTAGGCGCCCAGGAACTTCTGCGCCCCGCCCAGCCCCATGAAATGCGCGAGATACATCTCCGTCGCATCGGGCTCGCGCCCCAGGAAGCCGCGCAGGCCAGCCGAGTTATCGCGCGCCAGTTCAGCCGCCATCAGGGCGGAGACATCGGCATCGTATCGCAGAGAAAGCAACTGCTCGCGCGTGCCGCGATTGGCGACCGCGCCGCCGGGGCCGATCTGGTCCGCCGCCCAGCCGTAGCCATATTTGGCACCGTGACGGTCCATCGTGCGCAGCCACGTCGAATCGATGAACTGGTAGAGCCCGGTCGCGCTGGATGTGCGCGCCTTGGCATCTGCGTCGAGCCCGGATTCGAGCCGGGCCTGGGCGACCAGGTAATCGAAATCGACGCCCGTGCTCTGCGAGGCGCGCGCAATGGCTGCGCGAACCTGCGTGTCGCTCGAGGGTGCATTCGCTGTCGAAATGCCAGATACTGGACTTGCGGTGGGCACTGAACCTCCCGGAGTTTTCTTCCGGTTAGTTCAAGCAAGCTCCGTGCCAGTTTGGCGGAGGGCCCGAAATCCGATTATGCGGGGTGTGCGCCGGGCCCGCGCTGGCCGCTGTCGTAAGTGCCTGCCGCCCCTGCCATTGCGTCGATCCGCGACTGGACATTGGTGGCGATAAGATTGCGCAAACGGCGGTTAATCGTGTTCAGGCGGCGAACCGCGTCGAGCAGGCCGAGGCATTCCTCGTCCAGCTCTTCCGGCCGAACCTTGTCCAGCCGATCGCACAATTCCATCTTGCCGCTGGTGCAGTTTGTTATGCGGTCGATGTCCAGGGCGGCAAGGGCCTGCCGCTCCCCTTCAAGAAGGGCAAGCATTTGCCGCAATGCGGTACGCGTCGTCATTCGTAGGCCCTTTACTCGCCGACGATTTGGAACAGGCCGGCAGCAATAATGCCATCGGCAATTTCGTTCGGGATCAGCGGGTAAGTGCCGGTCTCGATCGCTTTACGGATTTCGGCGACACGGTCGCCATCGACCGGGGCGGCATCGCCCGCACTTAGCGCGCTCACCGCGCTCATCGTTTCGGTCGTCGCAGCCTGGTCGGCCGCCTTTCTCGGAGCAGACACGCGCTCGACCGGCTCGACGCCGCGACGCAAGCCAGCTGGTCCTCCGATTCCTGGCAATCCGAAATCTCGCATTGCTTGTGTCCTTTCCTAATCCGCTCGACAGAACGGCCTCGTCATATCCAAGAACGGCATCCGCACGCCTGCTTTAAGGGCACGGCAACTTTTTTCTCGAAAAGCCGGAAATCGGCGCCTCAGCGCAGGCGCACCGCGACCTGTCCGGGGCGTACGACCTGCGCGCTGACGGGATCGGCCTTCCTGTCCTGCGCGGGGCGAACCTTGATCCACTGGCCGATGGCGCCTTCTTCCAGCGCAACCGCCTGCCGCGACAGCGAAAATCCGCCGCCTTCGACGATAATGGCAACGGTTTCTCCCCGCGATACGACGACTTGCTGCGTTTCCTGCGCGCTCGCCTGCCGGGTCTGGGCCACCGCGACATAGATGCGCCACCCCGCATCGGGGCAATGCACCTGCACGCTGTCGCGGCTGCTGCCGTACCAGCTGAGCTGCAAGGGCGCGCCGCATGCATTCAGCCGCATCCGGCGATCGACAGGCAGGCGTGCGCCACCCGGCTGGCCGATCCCCGCCCCGGTAAATTCCATCACCGCATGATCGATCGCGGCTGGGTCCATCGGGCCATTGGCGGTTGCAGGGGCCGCGACGGCAAAAAGGCCGGCGGCTAAGGTAGCGGTAAGGGTGCGCATGGTTGCGGTGCTCCAGACTGAAATGGACGACAGGCCACGGGCCCGCCAGTGCTACCGCTTATGTGCAATATCCGTGCCAGCCCCAGTATCGGGAAACTCGTGCTGGTCATGCGCAATGACCACCAGCGTTTCGGGATAGCGTGACGGCTCCACCATCAGGCGCGCCTGGTGGCCGCCTGCCTCGATCTGCTCGACCAGGCTCGCAGCCTCGCGCGCCGCACTGGTCGCCTCACCGGGCAGGTGTCGCACGACCACGGTTGCGACCTCGCCCTGTCCCATGCCTTGCGTGGTCAGCCAGCGAGAAAGATCCGCATCGCCCACGGGACGGAAGACCGCCATCGGCTGGCCCTGCGCGATCTCGACAGCATCCTCGGACCGGGCCTCGTCGGCCCCGTCCGAATCTTCGCGATAGGACGCGGCGACCACCGCGAACAGGATCAGCGATAGATCGGCGAGCGCCGTCTGCCAGCTGCTGAGACCGCGAATGGTCACACCGCTTCTCGGATCACATCGTTACTTGCCACCACGCGCGGGCCCGGCACCGCCTTGCGCACGCCGTTCTCGAGCCAGTCGAGCACCGCCTGCCGATCGCGCTCCTCACGCGCGGAGCGGCGCATTATCGCCGACGATAGCGGGCTGAAGACGAAGTTTGCCGCCGCGAGGCCATAGAGCGTCGTCACCACCGCCATTGCGATGGCACCGGTCATGCCGCCCTCGCTCGCGTCCGAGGGCATGGTGCCGAGCGCGACGAGCGTACCCGCAAGCCCCAGCACGGGCGCAAGCTCTGCCGCTTGGCCGAGCACATGCATGGCGGTGCGCGCCGCCTCCGTCCGCTGGCGTTTGTAGGCGTCATGCTCGCCATGTAGCGTATCGATGGAGCGGCGGCTCACCATCACATCGGTCAGGTGGTCGAATTCGCCATCGCCGAAATGAACCGGCTCTGCACGGACGAAGCCCTCGCTCGCGATACCGCGGATCTGGCGGGCCATTTCCGCCTTTGCGCACGCGGGATCGAAGGGTTTCGTGGTCAGCGCGCAGACCTTCGCCAGCGCCAGCCGCACTTCGGCAGGGCCACAGCGCAGCAGGGTCGCCAGCAGCGTCCCGCCCAGCACGATACCCAGCGATGCGGGGTCGAACCAGTGGTCGAACAGGGTCACGAGATTGTCCACGGCAACAAGAACGGCGCCGGATTGCGGGTTTTCAGGTCGAAGCGCCCGATTTTTGCCGCCGACCGGCAATTGTTTGCCGCCCGCAGTCTGAAATAGCGCGTTTCTGCGGCTTTGAAGCAAACTGGCACGGCCCTTGCTTACATATTCGGCGCAGACGAACACACGAATGTTTCGGCGGAGAAGTTACGATGAGCGAAGGCCTTTTCGGCATTCATGGAGCAGCGCTGGAGGTCCGTGCACAGCGGATGAGCGTGCTGGGCTCCAACATCGCGAATGCGGGTACGCCCGGTTACAAGGCACGCGACATCGATTTCGGTGCCGCGCTGCAGGCACGCCTCGCCGGCAATGATACCGAACAGGCTGCCACGCGTGCGACCGTCTATCGCATTCCGACCATGGCCAGCCTGGACGGCAACACCGTGGAGATGGGCACCGAACAGGCAGCCTTCGCGGAAAACGCCGTCGCCTACACCGCCACGCTCGGTTTCCTGCGCGGCCGCGTCGAAACCGTCACTCGCGCAATTCGAGGCGAATGAGCATGAGCGGACCCATGACCATGTTCCAGATGGGCTATCGCGCAATGTCCGCGCAGATGGTCCGTATGAACACCGCGGCGAGCAACCTCGCCAATGCGGGAAGCGTCGCAGGCAGCGCGGACGAGGCCTATCGCCCCATGCGCACCGTGTTTTCCGAAGAGCTGGACCGCCAGAGCGGCATGAGCTCCGTGCGCGTGGACAGCGTCGTGCGGTCCGATGCCGCGCCGATCCGCCGCCACGATCCCAACCACCCGCTCGCCGACGAGAACGGCGATGTGTGGGAATCGCCGGTCGATGAGAACGCCGAGATGATCGAGATGCTCGAAGCCTCGCGCCAGTATTCGAACATGGTCGAAGCCATGTCGACCGCCAAACAGCTGATGCTCGAAACCATGAGGATGAAATGATTAGCAGCGTGAATCCCTTTACGGGCGCGGCCTCCACCACGACTTCTACGGCTGGCCAGACGAATGCCACCCAGGGGCGCGGCATGGACCAGCTGGGCCAGGCCGACTTCCTGCGCCTGCTGACCGTCCAGGTGCAGCAGCAGGACCCGTTCGATCCGGTCGATAACAAGGAGATGCTGGCGCAGATGGCGCAGTTCTCCTCCCTCGCCGGCACCGCCGAAACCAACGAAACCTTGGGCAAGATCGTCGAGAAACTCGACGCGCTGATCGAAGCCCAGACACAGGGCGAAAGCCCCGCCGCCAACGACATTTAACCCGGGAGTCGCATCAATGTCCTTTTATACTTCGCTCAACGGTCTCAAGAACGCGCAGTCCTCGCTCGGCACGATCGCGCATAATATTGCCAACTCGGAAACCTACGGCTTCAAGCGTGGGCGCACAGAGTTTGCGGAGATCGTTGCCGGCTCGGCCAATTCCAACCCGCGCACGATCCAGGGCATCGGGGCGTCGGTCGAGGCGATCACGCAGAACTTCTCGCTCGGTCCGCTCGAACAGACCGGCGCAGCACTGGATCTGGCGATCACGGGCGACGGATTCTTCACCCTGTCGGGCGAGAATGGCGAAACGCTCTATACCCGTGCGGGTTCGTTCACCATCAACGAGGTCGGCAGCATCGTCGATTCCGGTGGCAATGGCCTCCAGGTCTTTCCGGTCGATGCGACCGGCACGCCTACGGGCACCACGCTGCAAAGCCTGCAGATCCCGGCGCAGAATGCCGCCGGTGCGGATTATGCCGGCGTGTCGGTTGGCAATGACGGTATCGTTCGCGCATCCTACGCCGATGGCTCGGTCGAGCCGGTCGGCATGGTCGCACTGGCATCCTTCATGGCGCCCAACGGCCTCAAGCCGGTCGGCTCGTCCAACTGGCAGAGCACGGGCTTCTCCGGCGCCGCAAGCTATGGCGAACCCGGCAACGGCCAGTACGGCGCGCTGCTGTCTGGCGCACTCGAACGTTCCAACGTCGATATTGCCGAGGAACTCGTCGGCCTGATCACCGCCCAGCGGAACTTCCAGGCCAACGCCAAGGCGATCGACACTGCGACTCAGATTTCGCAGACCGTCATCAACCTGCGGACCTAAGTAGATGGACCGCCTGATCTATACTGCGCTTTCGGGGATGCAGGCCTCGATGGATCGGCAGCGCGCGATCGCCAGCAACATGGCGAACTCGAACACGGTCGGCTTTCGCGCCGAACTGGTCGAGCAGCGTGCGATGACCATCGAGGGACACCCGAACGAGGCACGCGCGATGCAAATCTCACGGGTCACGGGCGCGGACATGTCCGGCGGTTCGATCATCGAAACGGGCCGCGAGCTCGATATCGCCATCGCGACCGAATCGCTGATGGCGGTCCAGGCCAGCGACGGCAACGAAGCCTATACGCGTCGCGGCGATCTTTCCCTTTCCGCCACCGGCTTGCTGGTGACGGGAGACGGCCACCCGGTGTTGGGGGACACGGGACCTATTACGGTCCCACCGGGTGGCCGCATCTCCATTTCAGAGAACGGCACGGTCACCCGTACCGATCCGCAAGCACCCGACCAGCCGCCCGCCGAAGTCGGCCGGATCAAGCTGGCCAGCTGGGAAGGCTCGCCGATCGCCAAGGGGCTGGACGGGCTGTTCCGCGTCGAAGGCGGGGGCATCCTGCCGACCGACGAAGAAGCGCGGGTCATGACCGGCTCGCTCGAACAATCCAACGTCAAGCCGACCGAGGTGCTTGTGGCCATGATCGAAGAGCAGCGCCTTTTCGCCATGCGCTCGAAGCTCGTGTCGACCGCCCGCCAGCTCGACGAGACCGGCGCGCAGCTGATGCGTCTCACCTAATCTAAGGACGAATAGACAATGCCCACTTCAGCACTCCAGGTCGCCCGTACGGGCCTCGAAGCGCAGGATGCGCGCATGCGCGTGATCGCCAACAACCTGGCGAACGTCGGCACCACCGGGTTCAAGCGCGACCGTGCGAACTTCGCAACGCTCGCCTATCAGGACGCGCGCGTGGCCGGGCAGCAGTCTTCGGGTGAGACCGCCTATGCCGAAGGGCTGAATCTGGGCACCGGTGTGGCGGTCCAGTCGACCAGCCAGATCATGACGCAGGGCACGATGGATACCACCGGCAATGCCTTCGACCTGGCGCTGGATGGCGAAGGCTTTTTCCAGATCGCGATGCCGGGCGGCCGCACGGGCTATACCCGCGCAGGCAACTTCACCCGCTCCGCCGAAGGCATGCTCGTGACCCAGCAGGGTTTTGCCGTGCAGCCGGAAATCACCGTGCCCGAAGGCGCAACCGCGATCTCGATTGCGCCCGACGGGACGGTATCGGCAACGATCAACGGCGAAGCGGAGCCGACCCAGCTGGGCCAGATCCAAGTCGCGCGCTTCACCAATCCCGCAGGCCTGCAGGCCATCGGCGACAACTTCCTGGTCGAAACCGCCGCCAGCGGCGCTGCGGAGCTGGGTGTCGCGGGTGAAGATGGCCGCGGCAATATCCGCCAAGGCATGCTCGAAGGATCGAACGTCAACATCGTCGAGGAACTTGTGGCGATGATCGAGGCGCAGCGCGCCTACGAAATCAGCTCGAAGATGGTCTCAGCCGTCGACGAGATGCTCCGCAACGCCAACCAGACCCTGTAATCAGACCGCGCGAGATCGAACTTCATGACCTATCGCACCCCCCTTGCCCTGCCCGTCGCGCTCGCGATGGCCGTATCGCTCTCCGCCTGCGGAGAGGGCTCGCGCCCGGCAGGCTTTTCCGCGACGCTTCCGCCCGCACCGGCCACCGCATACGCCACTCCGCAGTCCGCCGACGGGGCGATTTTCAATGTCTCGCAGGGCTATGCCCCGCTGTATAATGGCAACCGCGCCGCGAAGGTGGGCGATCTCGTCACCATCGTGCTGATCGAGCGGACCACCACCAGCAAGGCGACCAGCGCCAAGACACAGCGCGATGGCAATGCCGGGCTCACGCTGCCCGACTTCATCGGGATCGACCAGGGCGACCTGACCGCTTCCGCCGGATCGTCGTTCAACGGATCGGGCAATGCATCGCAGACCTCGACGCTGCGCGGCGACCTGACCGTGACCATTGCAGAAGTCCGCCCGAACGGCACGGCGCTAGTACGCGGCGAGAAGGTGATGAACCTCAGCCAAGGCGAAGAATGGGTGCAGGTTTCCGGCATCATCCGCCTGGCGGACATCGATGCGGATAATCGCATCTCTTCGATCCGCGTCGCCGACGCGCAGATTTCCTACAGTGGTAAGGGCGCCGTGCAGCAGTCGAGCAAACCCGGCTGGCTGTCGCGCTTCTTCAACGCCGTATCGCCGTTCTGATCGGGAGCTGACCGAATGACCCGCATCTTCCTCTTCTTCGCCGCATTCTGCGCGCTTGCCCTGCCCTCCACCGCGTCGGCAGAACGCGTGCGCGATATCGGCCAGTTCCAGTCGGTCCGTTCGAACCAGCTGACCGGCTATGGCATCGTCGTCGGGCTCGATGGCACGGGCGACGACAATTTCGCCTATGCTACGCAGGCCATGCGCGGCGTTTCGGGCCGTCTCGGCCTGCAGCTGCCGCCGGGGGTCAACCCGGCCCTGAAGAACGCCGCCGCCGTGCTCATCACCGCCGACCTGCCGGCGTTCGCAAAGCCGGGCCAGCGGATCGACATCACCGTATCGACCATCGGCAAGGCCAAGAGCCTGCGTGGCGGGGCGCTGATCCTGACGCCGCTCTATGGTGCCGATGGAGAGATCTATGCGATGGCACAGGGCAACCTGACCGTCGGGGGCCTTGGCATTTCGGCCAATGACGGATCGAAGCTGACCGTCAATGTGCCGACTGTCGGCCGCATTTCGGACGGAGCCAGCGTCGAACGCGCGGTCACCACCAATTTCGATTTCTCGGACGTGCTGCGCTGGAACATGTTCCACGCCGACTTCCTCACCATCAGCCGCGTGCGCGATGCGATCAACGACCGGTTCCCCGGCATGGCGCGGATCGAAGACGGCGTGACGCTCGCGCTGATGCTGCCGCCCGGTGCCGACACCCGCGCGACCATCATGGCCGAGATAGAGATGCTCGACATCACGCCCGCCGAACGTGCGGCCAAGGTGATCGTCAACAGCCGGACCGGCACCATTGTGATCTCCAGCGCGGTGCGCCTGGCGCCTGCTGCGGTGAGCCACGGCAGCCTGGTGGTGCGGATCGACGAGAACCCGACAATCGTCCAGCCCCAGCCATTCGCGAATGGTCGCACGGCATTGCAGCCGAACAGCAATATCGAAGCGCGCCAGAGCGGTGGCTACGTGACTCCGCTGCCCGCCGGCGCCAACCTGGCCGACGTGGTCGATGCACTCAACATGCTGGGCGCCAGCCCCGCAGACCTGGTCGCGATCCTCGAAGCCTTGAAGCAGGCCGGGTCGCTCACGGCGGAGGTGGTGGTGATATGACGCCGCTCGGCCCGACAGATTTCTCGCTGCTGCGCCAGCCCACTCCGGTGGGCGGGGAGCGCACCGGTGCGGCCGAGAACCGCGCCGAACTGCGCGAGGCCGCCCAGGCTTTCGAAGCGATCCTGCTGCGCCAGATGCTCGCGTCTGCCCGGTCGACCGATTTCGGCGGTGAGGATTTGTTCGAAGGCAGTGACGATACGTTTACTCAAATGCGCGATGAGCGCTTCGCGGACATCGCGTCGCAATCGGGACAGCTCGGGTTCGCGGACGCGATCGAGCGCCAGCTCGCGCGCTTCCTTCCGCACGATGAAACCTCCGGGGTAGAGCAGTAAATGGCTTCCGATCTCCTCTCCATTGGCGCGAGCGGCGCCCGCGCGGCACGCGGCGCGCTCGAAGTGACGGCGAACAACATCGCCAATGCTTCGACCGACGGCTACGTGCGCCGCAGCGTCCGGATCGAGGAGGTCTCGGGCGGGGCGATTGCAGGCCGTGGCAGCGATATTGCCGTATCGGGTTCGCGCGTAGGCGAGGTGCGCCGCAATGCCGACGCCTTCCGCCAGGCCGAGCTACGCCGCACGCAGGCCGATCTCCAGCGCGCGAATGTCGAGCTGGCGGGACTCCAGAACATCGAGTCCGCAGTCGAGCAGTCAGGCATCTTCAGCTCGATCGTCGAGTTCGAAGCCACGCTCCAGCAGCTTTCGGGCGATCCGACGGACAGCGCGCGCCGCGCGGCCGTGCTCGGCGAGGCGGAAACGCTCGCCAGCAAGTTCAACATCACGGCCGGCAGCCTTGCCTCGGTCGGTGAAGGCCTGCGGTTCAATGCCCTGGCCGACGTCGACAACATGAACACCTACGGCGCGGAGCTGGCGCGTGTGAACCTGCGTCTTGCCCGTTCGGGCGTCGGCAGCAACGATCAGGCCGCCCTGCTCGACCAGCGCGACAACCTGCTCGAGCGGATGAGCGCATTCGCCAGCATCACGACCACCTTCTCCGCCGACGGGACGGTTGCCGTAGGCGTCGGCCCTGCACCGGCAACCAGCTTCGTCAGTGGCGGAACCGCAGGCACGATGAGCGCGGCAATTGCGGCGGACGGCACGATGTCTTTTGCCATCGACGGCGCTGCGATCACGCCCGGGTCGGGCAGCCTCGCAGGTGCGTCGCTTGCGCTGACCGATCTTGCCGCAATGGGAACCCGGCTCGATACGGCAGCCGCGGCAATCGCCACGACCATCAATACCGCACAGGCCAACGGCGTTGCGCTTGACGGCAGTGCCGGTCAGCCGATCTTCAGCGGCTCGACCGCCGCCGACCTGCGTGTCGTGCTCACCAGCGGCGCTGGCATCGCGACGGCTCCGGCAGGGTCGGCCACGAACGAGCGCAATCAGCAGAACCTGATCGAAATGCGGCAGGCGCTTGCCACCGCCAACCCGGCCGAAACGGTCAACTCGATCCTGTTCGACATTTCGAGCAAGGTCGCCGGACGCACGGTTACGCAGAGCGCGCTTGAAACGATCGCTTCTTCGGCACGGATCGCGCTGGAAGAACAATCGGGCGTCGATCTCGACAACGAGGCGGCCAATCTCATCCGCTACCAGCAGGCATTCCAGGCTTCGGGCCGGGCAATGCAGGTGGCGAGCGACATCTTCGACACCTTGATAGGGATCGGCCGATGATCAACCTGAGCACCGGCGCATTCTACGAGCGCTCGACCACCCAGATCAGTTCTCTGCGCGCACGCGCCGAGACCCTGCAGAAGCAGATCGGCACGGGCGAAAGGCTGACAAAGTCTTCCGACGATCCCGTCGCCGCAGCGCGGCTCCGCATGCTCGATCGCGAAGAGCGGATCAGCAAGGTCGACACGCGCAATTCGCAGTCGGCGGAAAACAACCTGCAGTTCACCGACGAAGCTTTCGCCCAGATCGCCGTCATCATCAGCCGTGCGCGCGAACTATCGCTGCAGGCGTCCAGTGCGACCACCAGCGATAGCCAGCGCGCGTCGATCGCGACCGAGCTGGATGGCTTGCGCGAGAACCTGCTGGGCCTTGCGAATGGTCGCAATGCATCGGGCCACTCGCTGTTCGGCGGGCAGGCGATCGGCAATGCCTACGAGGTCGACGCAACCACCGGCGTCGCGACCTATGTCGGCACCGCCACGCTGGACTCAGTGGAGATCGGCGAAGGCCAGACCATCGTACCGGGCAATACCGGCCCGCAGGTGTTCAGCTTCGAAGATGCCAACGGCAACCAGACCGATATCTTCGCCGAACTGTCTGCGCTTGCCACCGCGCTTCGGGCCGGCGGCGAGACGGCCGCCGATGCCGGGCGCGACGGCCTGACCATGCTGGACGCCAGTTTCGACAAGGTGACGACCGCGCAGACCGTGCTCGGCTCTCGTCTCGCATGGCTCGAACTGATGACCGACCGGCGGACGGATAATCTCGAACGGATCGAGGACGAGCGCTCGGTCATGGGCGAAGCGGATCTCGCGGTGACCATGAGCCGCCTGCAGGAAATGCTGACCGTGCTCGAAGCGAGCCAGTCCAGTTTCGTGCGCCTTGCCAACCTTAACCTGTTTTCGATGCTGCGCTGATCGCGTGGGCCTGGGGGGAATTGAATAATGTACGCGATTATCGGCATCGTTGTCTTGCTGGTCCTGGTTTTCGGGGGCTTCGTGCTCAGCGGTGGCGCCATGGGCCCGGTGCTTCACGCCCTGCCTTACGAAATGCTCATCATCGGCGGCGCTGCGCTTGGCGCGACGATCGCCGGCAACTCGCTGCATCACCTCAAGGCCATCGGCGGCGCCTTCATGAAGATCTTCAAAGGCCCGCAGCACACCAAGCAGGATCATATCGATGCCATCGCGCTGACCACTCAGCTAATGAAAGTGCTCAAGACCGATGGGCCGGTTGCGCTGGAAAGCCACGTGAGCGAACCTGAAAACTCGACCATTTTCAGCGCCTATCCCAACCTGATGAAGAACAAGCCGCTGATCGGCCTGATCAGCGATACGCTGACCCTGCTGGTGGTCTCGTCCGGCACGCTCGATACCCACGCCGTCGAGGAAGTGATGGACAATGCGATGAAAACGCATTTCCACGAGCTGCACGAACCGCAGCACGCGCTCCAGTCGCTCGCCGACGCACTTCCCGCGCTGGGGATCGTCGCCGCCGTGCTCGGCGTCGTCAAAACGATGGGATCGATCAACAAGCCGCCCGAAATTCTCGGCAAGATGATCGGTGCCGCGCTGGTCGGCACCTTCCTGGGCGTGTTGCTGGCCTATGGCATCGTCGGCCCTCTTTCGAGCCGCCTGAAACAGGTGCTGGAACAGGACGAACAGATTTTCCATGCGGTCAAGCAGGTCATCATCGCCTCGCTCTACGGACATCCGCAACCCTTGGTGGTGGAGAGCGCACGCTCCGGCCTCGGACACGAAGTACGCCCGGGCCTGACCGAACTCCTCGACGCGCTGCGGGGCCGCTAGGATGCCCGCGAAGACGGGAGACAACTTGCCGCCCATCATCGTCAAGAAGGTGACGGTGATCGAAGGCGGGCACCACGGCGGGGCCTGGAAGGTCGCCTATGCGGACTTCGTGACCGCGATGATGGCGTTCTTCCTGCTGCTGTGGCTGCTGGGCGCGACGACGGAGGACCAGCGCAAGGGGCTGGCCGACTATTTCACGCCCACCCTGGTCAAGATCAAGGATAGCGGAGCGGGTGCGAACGGGTTGCTCAAGGGCGATTCGCTGACTTCGGTCGACGACTACCCCAACCGCCAGGGGCAGACCGGCAACAAGGGCATCACCATTCCCAAAGACGCCGTCGGCGGGCCGAAGGAAGCCGCGCGGATGATCGAACGGATCACTTCGCGGACCAAGGAACGGCTCGAGAAGGATCCCAGGCTCGCCAAGCTGATGAGCCAGATCAAGATGGTCGACACCACCGAAGGCGTGCGGATCGACCTGGTCGACGATGCCGACTTCTCGATGTTCAACCTCGGCACCACGGTGCTGACGCGCGAGGCGACCGAACTGCTCACGGCGATCGCGCTGGCGATCGAGCCGGAGGATCGCAAGATCATCGTGCGCGGCCATACCGACAGCCTGAAATGGAAGAGCCCCGGCCGGGTGAACAACTGGTCGCTTTCGGCAGGCCGTGCAGAGGCGACCCGCCAGACGCTGATGGTCGAAGGCATTCCCGATGGAAGCTTTCGTCGGATCGAAGGCGTTGCCGATACCGAGCTGCTGGTGAAGGACGACCCGTCCGATCCGCGCAATCGCCGGATCTCGATCGTCCTCGCGCACTGACCACCACCAGAAACGCCTCGCGCGAACAACGCGGTTAACGCATTGCCCGATTTCGCCCGTATTGCGGGGCGTGTCGAGCACGTTGTCCCAATTCGCCCCGCATCGTCGTAAAACGGATTGGTCAATCCGCACGGTAATCGTGTAAAGTAAATCCCGCAGCAGGGTGCACATGCCGATCGGCGTGTTATTGTGCGATTGTGGGGGTTTACGATGCTTAAATTGGTGTTCGCAGCTGGCCTGCCGGCAGGTGCCGCGTTTGCGGGCTCTGCTCCGCTCGCGGCGCAGGAGCCAGTACCGGCGCAGATCATCACTCAGTCTGGCCCAGGTTACTGGTATCCTGCCGCTGCCATGCGCAATGGAGAGCAGGGCCAGGTCGGTTTCAAGGTAGAAGTGGCAGAGGATGGACGGGCAGTCAGCTGCACCGTGACCGAGCCGAGCCCATCCGCCACGCTGAACAAGGCGACCTGCGAACAGTTTGTTCGATGGGCGCGGTTCGAACCGGCCACCGACGAGAGCGGGTCGCCCGTACCAGGTTCCTACAAAAGCAGGGTCGTGTGGATGATGCCGGTCGAAAATGTCAGCGGCGAGATGCCGTCGTCGACGAACCTTCCCTTCTCCGCCTACGCGAACGGGCGATCCAAGCTCGTGATCGGTTACAAGCTGACGATCGATCCTTCGGGATCGGCCACGTCGTGCGAGGTCGCCTATCCCTCGGGCGACGAAGGCTTCGATGCCGTCGTGTGCGACGCGATCATGGAGGTTGTGGCGGATACGCGCTTTACCGAGGGGTTCGACGACCTCGATGGCGAGCCGTTCATGCGTACATTCAAGAGCTCGGTCGTCTGGAACGACCCTGCGAGGTTCGATAAGAAGGACTGACGGGGCCCAACGACACGCCAAGGCCTTCGCACCGGACAAGCAAATGGCCCGCCGCTCGAAAGCGACGGGCCATCAGCCTTAGGTTGGTTGAAACTTACTTCTTCGGTCTTAGCGCAGCAGCGACAGGACGTTCTGCTGGCTCTGGTTCGCCTGGGCGAGCATCGCGTTCGACGCCTGGCCAAGGATCTGCGCCTTCGCGAGGGCAGTCGTTTCGGCCGAGTAGTCGGTATCTTCGATCCGCGAACGCGCATCGGAGAGGTTGGCGATGTTGTTGCTCAGGTTGGTGACAGCCGATTCCAGCTGGTTCTGCGAGGCACCCATGCCGGCGCGGAAGGTCGAAACCGCCTTGATCGCCGTGTCATAGTTGGCCAGCGTGGCGGTATCCGGGTTGGCAGTAACCGTGGTGATGTCGGTGTTGGCCGAGAGGCCACCCACGTTCAGGGTCACCGTGTCCGAAGCATTCGCACCGGCCTGGACGGTCAGCGTAGCAGCTGCGCCGCTGAACAGTGCGGTACCGTTGAACTGCGTGTCCGACAGGACCTTGCCGACCTGGGTGGCGAGCGCGTCCATTTCGGAGTTGATGTTCGCCTTGTCGTCGGCCGAGTAGGTGCCGTTGTCGTACTGGACCTTCAGTTCACGCATACGCTGGAACATGTTGGTCACTTCGGCCAGCGCGCCTTCGGCGGTCTGGGCCATCGAGATGCCGTCGTTGGCATTGCGGATGCCCTGGCTCATGCCACGGATCTGCGAGGTCATGCTGTTGGCAATCGCGAGGCCGGCCGCATCGTCCTTGGCCGAGTTGATGCGCTTGCCGGTGGAAAGACGTTCCATCGCGGTGCCCAGGGCCTTGTTGGCCGAGGCCGATGCATTGGCCGCCTTCATCGCGCTGATGTTGGTGTTGATAACGCTCATGTTCAAAGTCTCCCTGACATAAAAAACACACTGCCGTGGGTTGGATCGGTTCGCAGCAGCTGGGACACAGACCGGCAGGGAGCGAGCGAAGTTAAGGGCTCGGGGCAGAAAGATTTATCATATGGGTATTTTTACCAGTGGGGATTTCACTGGGACTAAAAGTAAGCACATCTTGCACGTCCACCGGCAAAAAGCTGCCTCAACGGATGACGTAATAGGGTTGAACGGGGTCGTCATGATTGGGGTTAACGAGACTGCGCGCTTTGCGCGCGAACATGGTGCGGTGGCATCGCGACTGACGGGGATTGCCACCTCGCTGTTCTTTGACCGGCCCGTGCAACTGGTCGATGGGAGCGATCCCAAGAGCACACATGAGGGCCGCACGATCATTGTCGAGCGTGGCGAGAGCAACGCGATCGAGATGGCGGGCAAGGGCGGAACCATCCGCTATAACGACCCGTCGGGCGAGACGACCACCGCCGCGCTGGTAGCGCTCCTTTGCGCCAATAGCGGCCCTGTAGCTGCCGATCCCGTGTCGCTTGCGGTCATCTCGCTGGCCGACCGGCTCGCCCAGACCGACATTCCCGTGCTGATCCACGGGCCGACCGGCACCGGCAAGGAAGTGCTGTCGAAGTTCATCCACCAGCGCAGCGATCGTGCGGACAAGCCGTTCATTGCGGTCAACTGCGCTGCGATCCCCGAAACAATGCTCGAAGCACTGCTGTTCGGGCACGAGAAAGGCGCCTTCACCGGCGCAAACGCGAGCGGCGAAGGATTCTTCCGTGCGGCCGATGGCGGCACGCTGCTGCTCGACGAAATCGCGGAAATGCCCCTGCCGCTGCAGGCCAAGCTGCTGCGCGCGCTGCAGGAAGGCGAAGTCGTGCCGATCGGTGCGACCAGCCCGGTCAAGGTCGATGTGCGGGTGATCGCCTGCGCCAACCGCGACCTGCCTGCCGAAGTGGCAGCCGGTCGGTTCCGGGAAGACCTTTTCTACCGCCTCAACGTGTTTCCGATGACGCTCAACCCGCTCGCCGAGCGGCCGGGCGACATCGCGCCGCTCGCCTTCGCGATGATCCTGCGTCACCACACCAAGGGCCAGCCCATTCCGTGGCTGTCCGAAAGTGCGCTCGCCGTGCTGCGCGCACACAAGTGGCCGGGCAATGTCCGCGAGCTGGAAAACGTGATCCGCCGCGCACTGCTGCTCGCATCGGGCAAGAGCGCGATCTGGACCGAACATATCGTGTTCGACACCGCGGTCCGTTCGGTTTCTGCTCAAGAGCGCACTGCACCGCAGGAAGAGCCTGCTTCGAAAGAAGACATGCTCGCCCGCAACAGCGTCTATGAAGTGAAGCCCGGCGGTGCCCGCAGGCTTTCCAAGATCGTGCGGGAATCGGAAGCAAACGCCATCATGCAGACGCTCGATGCCTGTAACGGCCGCCGCGCCGAAGCTGCGCGCCAGCTCGGCATCAGCGAACGCACGCTGCGCTATCGCCTCGCCTCGTTCCGCGAGGCCGGTATCGCGGTCGGAGGCGCACGATGAACCCCGTATCGGGAGCCGGCGGCGCCGGCATCAGCCAGGTGATGGCGCTGCGCCAGCAGATCATCGACCGTTCGTCGGTGCTGCAGGAACTGCACCAGGACAAGGCGGCTGCACCGACCGAAGCCAAGCCTGCCCAGGAAAACGGTGGATTTGCGGATTCGCTGCGCAGCGCGCTCGACGGCGTCAATGCCGCTCAGCAACGCTCGGGCGATATCACCGCCGCCTACGAGCGCGGCGAGGTCACCGATATCGCCAAGGTCATGCTCGCCCGCCAGGAAGCTGGCGTGGCGTTCGAAGCAACCCTGCAGGTGCGCAACAAACTGCTCAGCGCCTATCAGGAAATCATGCGGATGGGGGTCTGATAAATGGCTGGTCTGGTACCTGCTGGCGCGCCGCAAGGCGCGGCCCATCCTCCCGGACAGGGCTCGATCCTCGAACCGCTCACCTCGGGTAGCGGCAACATGGGTGAACGCGCGCGTGCCTTCGCTGCGCAGCCCGTGGTCAGGAAGGCCCTGCCGTGGTTCATCGGCATGGCCGGTCTCGGCGTTGCCGCCCTGCTATGGGCGACCCTCGCCCCGGGCCCGCAACGCGTGCTCTATTCCTCGCTCGACGATGCCAGCCGCGCCTCGGTGGTCGCGACGCTCGACCAGAACGGGATCGGCTACAAGATCAACAACAATACCGGCGCGCTGACCGTGAGCGAGGGCGATCTCTATCGCGCGCGCATGCTGGTTGCCGCCGACGGCTCGGTCGCCGCACCCGAAACCGGTTCGGACATGCTCGAAAGCCTGCCGCTGGGTGCCAGCCGCACGCTGGAGGGCGATCGCCTGCGCGCCGCGCAGGAACGCGAGCTGATGCTCACGATCAAGGAAATCGACGGGGTCGAGGCGGTGCGCGTGCATATCGCGAAGGCCGAACGCTCCGTCTTCGTGCGCGACGATGTGGCGCCTTCCGCCTCGATCATGGTGCGCATGGCATCGGGACGCCAGCTGGCGGATAGCCAGGTTGCAGCCATTGTAAACCTTGTCGCAGGGTCTGTTCCCGGGCTGTCGGTCGACGCGGTGCGCGTGGTCGACCAGCATGGCAAGCTGCTGACCGACAAGGGCACGGGCGCGAACAACGAACGGCTCGACCTGCAAACGCAGATGGAAGCCAAACTGACCGCGCAGGTCGACAGGCTGCTCGCCCCGATGATCGGCGCGAACGCCTTCTCCAGCCAGGTCCAGGTCGAGCTCGACATGAACGAGGTCACTTCGGCGCGCGAAAGCTACGACAAGGATGGCGTGGTCCGTCGCGAGACGACCCAGCAGACGTCCAGCTCGCAGGCGCCCGCCGCCGGCATTCCGGGCGCGACGGCCAATACGCCGCCCGCCGACGCGGAGCTGGCCGATCGTGCCCCGCAGGATACGCCGCCCGCCGAAGGCGCGCAAACGACGGGCGACAGCTCGGCGACGCGGACCTACGAACTGGGCCGTGAAGTCTCGGTCTCCAACCTCACGCCGGGCGCGCTCAAGCACGTTTCCGTCGCGGTGGCGATCGACAAGAACGCGATGGCCAATGCCAGCCAGGCCGATATCAAGAACATCGAAAAGCTGGTGTCCGCTGCTGTGGGTGCGCGCGAAGACCGCGGCGATACCGTAACCGTCATGGTCCGTCCCTTCTCCGAAGTGACGATGGAAGAGCCGCCCTTCTACGAAACCGGCTGGTTCGCGATGGTCGTGCGCAATGTCGTCGCGCTGCTGGCCGTGCTGCTGGTGCTGGTGCTGGGCGTGCGCCCTGCCCTCAAGATGTTCA
Organism: Alteriqipengyuania sp.; assembly: GCF_964222115.1. Taxonomy (NCBI): domain Bacteria; kingdom Pseudomonadati; phylum Pseudomonadota; class Alphaproteobacteria; order Sphingomonadales; family Erythrobacteraceae; genus Alteriqipengyuania; species Alteriqipengyuania sp. The sequence goes on along the minus strand of NZ_CAXQBM010000082.1, from coordinate 85,358 downwards.
AGTCAAAGGGTGGGAAGGCTGAAAAGGCCGCTGAAAATGCAAGCGATACCCCGCAGATCGCTGCACAAAGCGCCCAGTTCGATCGCGAAGGCCTGGATGCACAGATCCAGCTGGCGCAGCAGATTGCACGCGAGCAGCCCGAGGACGCCGTTATGGCGCTTCGCCGGATGCTGGCCGAGCCCGTAACAAGCGAGGTGGCACGATGAGCGACCTTTCCACCGCACCGGTCAGCGGCGGGATCGACCGCGCCGCGATCATGGTCATGCTCATGAGCGAAGAGGACGCCACCAGCATCCTTTCGCAGATGGAGCCCGACGAACTGCGCCAGCTGGCGGCACGCATGTGCACGCTGGGCGAGATCGATCCGCAATCCATTTCCGATGCGATCTCCGGCTTTTCGCGCTCTATCGATACGGGCACGATTCCGGCGCATGGCCGCGTCGACAGTGTGAAACGCATGCTCACAAGCGCGGTCGGCGACATGAAGGCCCACAGCCTGATCCGCCAGGTCGCCCCCGACCAGAAGGAAGAGCCCTCCCCCACGCTGGCCGTGCTGCGGTGGCTCGACCCGGAAGTGATCGCCGAAATGCTGGCAGAGGAGCATCCGCAGGCCATCGCCGTGCTGCTGCTCCAGCTGGATACGGATACCGCCGCCGCCACGCTCGCCGCGTTGCCGCGCGTATTGCACACGCCCGTCTTGCACAGGGTTGCGCGCCTTGGCCCGGTCTCACGCCAGGCCATCGCGATTCTGGAAGAAACGGTCGAGGGTATGATCCAGCAGCGCCACGGCTCGGTCCCGCTCACCATGGGCGGGGTCAAGGAAGCGGCCGAGATCATCAACCGCGCGCATCGCAGCGTGGAAAAGGAAGTGATGCCGAAGATCGGCAAGCTCGACAAGGTCCTGCATCAGCAGCTGGAACACGAGATGTTCAAGTTCGAGCACCTGTTCGTGCTCGACCCGAAGCAGATCGGCACGCTGCTGCGCGAAGTCGAGAGCGAAACGCTCATCAATTCGCTGCGTGGCCTTGGCGAAGAGGATCGCGAGATCTTCTACGGCGCCATGTCGACCCGCGCGGCGGATGGCCTGCGCGACGAGATCGATACGATGGGCCGCATCAAGCGCGCCGAGGTAGACTCCGCACAGCGCGAGGTGATCGCGGTTGCCAAGCGCCTGATCGCCGATGGCGAACTGATCATGGGCGAGGCCGATGACGACTACGTATAGGTTGCCGCTCACCGAACTGCGCGAGCGGCGCGGATTCACCCGCAATGTCGCGCTGCATGCCGGCCATGTGCCGACCGAACCGGCCGCACCTTCCGGCTCGGGCAAGGCAGACCCGGTTGCAGACGCCTATGCCCGCGGACGCGAAGAAGGTCGCCACGAAGCGCTTGCCGAAATGGCCGCGCAGCGCGCCGAAGAAGACGCCGCACGCGAGGCAATCACCCTCGCCTTCGCCAAGTTCGACGAAGAAAGCGGCAAGCAGCTGCGCGAACGGCTGCACCAGACCGTGCTGGCCCTGTGCGAAGACGCGGTCTTGCCGATGACGCTCGACACCGAAGGCCTGGCACGGCGTGTGGAAGCCGCCGCCACCTTGCTCCAGCGCAAGACAGACGAGCGGATCATCCGCCTCCACCCGAGCGACCATGCACTGGTCCTCCCGCTGGTCGATCCCTCGCTAACGCTGGTCCCCGATCCTAGTATCGAGCGCGGCGGGCTGAGGATCGATACAGACGACGGCGGGGTCGAGGATGGCCCGACGCAGTGGCGCCTGGCAATTGCCGAGGCGCTTTCCCAATGTTGAGTACGAAAGCGTGCTGAAGCTGTTCGACGAAACCCTTGGCGAATTTGCTCGCGGATCGGTCGATCTCGCGCCGCGTCGCTTCGGCCGCGTGGTCGCGTGCGACGGAGGTCTGATCGAGGTCAGCGGCCTCGGCGTGCCGATCGGCAGTGTCTGCTCGATCGTGCATGGCGGCGGGCAACAGCACCTTGCGGAGGCCATCGGCTTTCGCAACGGCCACACGATCATGATGATGCTCGGCGACACCGTATTGCTGCGCCCCGGCGCGATGGTGCGCCCCGAAGGCCGCCCGGGCATGGTCCGGGTCGGCAGGGAGTTTCTTGGCCGCGCGGTCGACGCCTCGGGCGAGCCGATCGATGGCGGCGGTCCGATCCACGCGACGCGCGAATGGCCCGCTGGCGGCTGGCGCACGGGCGCACTGGACCGCACCAGCGTGTCGCAGCCCTTCGATACCGGAATCCGTTCGCTCAACGCGCTGACCACCATCGGGGTCGGCCAGCGCGTAGGCATCATGGCAGGCTCGGGCGTCGGCAAATCGGTGCTGATGGACATGATCGTGGGCGGCGCGGAGGCAGATGCCATCGTGGTCGGCCTGATCGGTGAACGCGCGCGCGAAGTTTCCGACTTCGTCACCCGCCACATGAGCGGCCCGGCAGGTGCGCGCACCGCGATTGTCGCGGTTCCGGCGGATCATGCCGCCAACCTGCGGCTGCGCGGCGCGATGCTGGCGACCTCCATCGCCGAAGAGCTTCGTTCGCAGGGCAAGAAGGTGCTGCTGATCCTCGACAGCATGACCCGCGTGGCGCACGCCGCGCGCGAAATCGGCATGCTGCTGGGCGAACCGGGCGCCGCACGCGGATACCCGCCCTCGGCCCTCTCGACGATCACCAAGCTGATCGAACGTGCGGGTAATTCGGGCGAAACCGGCGGCGCAATTACCGGCATCTACACCGTACTTGCCGATGGCGACGACCAGAACGATCCGGTTGTCGATACGGCCCGCTCGATCCTTGACGGGCATATCGTCCTCTCGCGCGATATCGCGCAGCGCGGGCGTTACCCCGCAGTCGATGTGGGTGCATCGCTCAGCCGCGTGATGAACGATATCGTGCCACCCGCGCATGTGGTGGCGGCGCGCAAGTTCCGCGCACTGAACGCGGTCTACGAAGAAAACCGCGATCTGGTGCTAATGGGCGCCTATCGACCGGGGCAGGACGCCACGCTCGACAAGGCGATTGCGATGCACCAGTCGATGGCCGGGTTCCTCGGCCAGGATGTCGCCGAACATGTTCCGCTGTTCGAGGCTGTCGGGCAATTGCAGGAACTGATGGCGGATGACGCCTGAGCAGCGCCGCCTCAAACGCACCCGCCTGATCGAGCGTGTCCGCACGGTCGAACAGCGGCAGTCCGCCCTCGCCGCCGCCGAAGCCGAAGCCCAGCGCGCCCGGCTCGACGCGGTGTCGGCCAAGACCCGCGCGCTTGCCGCACATTATTCCTCCACCACGGATGCGGCTGATGCGCAGAGCCTTCGCCAGACGGGTGCGATGAGCAGCCACCTGCGCGATCTCAGCCATCTGGCGGAACGCCATGCGCAGGACGCACGCAGCCAGTCCGAAGCATCCATGGCCGCGCTCGCCAAGACCGAACGGCGCCGCCGCAAGGCGGAGGAAGAATATCGCGAAGCCGCGTCTGCCCTGCGAGGAAAACTCGCTGCGGGATAAGCAGTTGCGTGCTGAGGCTAGCGGTTGGCACGCATCTTGAATGGTTAGCTCCGATCAACCGACGGGGCCCCGATGACAGCGCTTTCTCTCAACCTCACTCCTGCACATTCCATCGACATTGCCGGTCTTCCGCTCGAGGGCCTTCCGCCGCTCGAAGCGGGGCGTACGCTGCCGCAAGCCTTCGCCGAACTGCTGAATAATTCGGGCCAATCCGCCGACCAGACGCCCGTCGATGGCGAGGGTGAGGGCATCGGGACGAAGGTGGACGGGTCCGAGACAGGTCAGGCCATTGCACCCGAAGGGCAAGCTCTCGCCAATGTCGTAAAGCCGCAAGTCACTTCCGTCGGTCGCCAGCCGATCGGATCGAAGGCCGAAGCGCCCGACAACGAACCGGCAGAGACCGGCAAAACCTTGCCGCCCGCACGGCCCGAAATTGCCGCCATGCGCTCGCCGGTACCCGGATCGAAACCAGGGGCAGACTTTCAGACAGGGGAAGCCCAGTCGGACCCCGCGACTAAGGATAGCGCGGCAGGAGCACCCCGGCCTATTGAACCCGATACCGTCCCTCTGGGTGCCAAAGAGGCCGGACCGGAAGTTGCGACCAAGACCGTCACGGTAGCGAGCGACACGCTTCTGGTCGCCAGCGCTGGCATCGCCGCTTCGCAGGCAGGAGTGGCTGCGGACCTCACCGCACAAGCGAAAGGACCGGCACGCTCCATCGCATCGGGCGCAAGCGCGGCACAGCCAACAGTGGCAGGAGCCGCTGTGCCAGGCATTGTCACGCCCGGAGCCGATCAGGATTTCTCCAACGCACAGCAGGGCGGCAGCAATGGCGGGCAGTCGGAGCAGCGCGCAGCGCACTCAGGTGCCGTCCAGTCGCGGACCATTGCGACCACGCAGGACGCTGCCCTTCCGTCCACTCCCCTTCAGGGTACCGGTTCTTCGGGCAACGCACCCGCAAGCCCCGCGCCTCAGGCTGCCGTCCCGCAAGGTGCGCTCGCTCAAGCCGCCTCCACACAAGAAGCGGCCCAGACCGGCATCAGCCTGCAATTGCGCGCCGCCGACAAGCCTGTGGCGGACATTGCGTCGCCCGCTTCGGCCAGCACCTTGTCGAGCGTATCGACATCGCTCGTAGCCACATCGTTTGGCAGCCAGCCGGCGGCTGCTTCATTCGCCGCCGCACCCCAGGCCGCAATGGCGCCGCAGTTTACGGAGCTGGCCGCACTGGTCGATCGCATCGAAGCGGCGCGCGCCAGCACGGGGAATGCCTCCGCCACGATTGCGCTCGCGCACAAGGAACTCGGCAACCTGGCGCTGACTTTCGAAACCAGCGGGCGCACACTCGCGGTCGAAGTCGCCGCGCAGGATAGCGAGACCCAGCGCTCGCTCGCCGCTGCGATTGCCAATGACCGGCCCCAGCTACGCACGGCCGAAACCCAGGCGCAGGCCCCAAGCTTGCAGAACCAGCTTGCCAGTTCGGCGCATGGCGGCAGCGGCGGCGACGCACGCGGCTCCGCAATGGCGGGCGACGCCCAGTCCGACCGGCGCGGCGACCCGCGAAACACCGGGAGGCAGGGCGGCTCCGGCGAGAGCCAGGCGCGCCCCGATCCGAAATCCGACGGCGGAATTTACGCCTGATTAACCATCACGACATAGACGGGATTAACCATGAGCAATGACGCTGAAACCACCGACGAAACGCCCAAGAAGAAGAAGGGTGGCTTCATGAAACTCCTGCTGGTCGGGCTGGTCCTGATCGGCGCAGGCGGCGGCGGTACCTATGCCGCCTTTGCCACCGGCATGATCGGTGGCGGGCACGAGGAAAATGAAGACAAGGGCCCCGAATACGTCCTGAAAGGCGAGGAAGATCCCTACGCCGTGAAGGGCGAAAAGGACGAAAAGGGCGGCAAGGTCGTCCACGGCAAGGGCGGTAGCAAATATCGCACCGCCTATTACGAATTCCAGCAGGAGTTCACCTCCAACCTCGCGGGCGGTGCCAACCTGATCCAGGTCAGCCTCGCCGCGTCGACTCACAAGGACGGGCGCGTGCTGATGTGGCTGCACGATCACGAGCTGTCGATCCGCTCGCGCATCCTGGTAGAGCTCGCCTCGACCGAGATGGGCGATGTTTCCTCTGCCGCAGGCAAGGTAAAGCTCCAGAAGCGCCTCACCGATGCGATCAACGAAGAACTGATCGCGCATGAGGGCTTCGGCGGGGTCGACAACGTCTACTTCCGGTCGCTCATCATCCAATGATCGAAGGCGCCGCCCCTACCGGCACCACGCGTGCCGCGCAGCACTGCGAAGAGCTGCTGGCGAATTCGCTCGAGACGGTCGACGTCGCGGGCGATTTTGCGCGGTTCGGCACGCGGCTGGCGCGCGCCTTGCAGCCGCGGCTCGCCGCGCTGTTCGACGTGCGCAAGCTCGAAACCGAACTGGCCGACACCTCTTCGTGCAGCGTCGAAGACCTGCCGCAGGCGTTGGGCGATAAGATGCACCACGCGCGCTTTGCCCTGCCCGGCAAGGGGCTCGGCATCCTTGCCAGTGCAAGGGTCAGCGCCGTGATCGGTGAATTCGATCGCATGCTCGGCGGCGATGGCGAAGGCCCGCCCGAAGCAGCGGTACTGCCCAGCTCGGCCAACCGCTTTGCCTGCCAGATCGAAGCCGAACTGCTCGATGCCTGTGTCGAAGCCACCGGGCGCGGCGACCTCTCGGTTTCGGATCGCGGCAGCGACCTGGGCGAGATCGTACCGGCAGGTGCGCGATCCGACATTCACACCGCGACGATCGAAGTCAGCCGTCCCGGCCTGCCGAAACTGGTGCTGACTTTCAGCACCTGCGAGGCGAGCTTCGTCCAGTTCGCAGGCGGCGAGGCTCCGGTAGGCAAGCCGGTTCGCCGCAGCATCGGCCAGGGCGGGATCGACAATTCCGCCATCGGCCAGGTCGAGCTGTCGACCACCGCCACGCTCGTCGACATGGCAATACCGCTGCACCGCATCGTCGCCTTGCAGGTCGGCGCCATGCTGCCGGTGCCGATCCAGCGCAGCGTGCCGCTCTCCATTTCGGACATCACCATCGCCCGCGGGACCGTGGGCACGCTCGACGATCGCGTCGCGCTCGAAATTCTCCAGATCGCTTTCACGAGGGATAGTTAAGCCATGACCATGCCATTCGATGGCCTCGGCCTGATTCAGGAAATCGACGTTCGCCTGACGGTCGAACTCGGCCGCAAGAACCTCCCCTTGCGAGAAATCCTCGCACTTGGAGAGAACAGCGTGGTCGAGCTGGACCGGCTGACCGACGAACCGCTCGACATCATGGTCAATGGTCGCCTGATCGCGCGCGGCGAAGTGGTGGCGCAGGGCAATCGCTTCGCGATCCGCATCCTCGAACTGGTCGGGCCCAGCGCATCGGGTGCATCGCCGGCAGCGGCGCCGATGGCCGCACCGCAAATGGCCGCGCCAGACGCCCAGCAGCCGGTCGAGGACCGCCGCGCACCGCCGCCGACCGTGGAACAGATCTGATGCTCCTCTACATCCTCAAACTGCTGATCCTCCTGCCGCTGATCGGCGGCATGATCTGGGGCAGCCTGAAACTGGCCAAGCGGATGCAGGGCCAGCTGGGCGGGCCGACCGGCGGTGGCGAGAAAGCCGTGCGCGTGGTCGAGACGACCATGCTCTCGCCCACGTTGCGCCTCGCGGTGATCGAATTTCACGGACGCGAAATCCTCGTTTCGACCTCCAAGGGCGGGCTGACCCGCTTGGCCGAGGCACCGGCACGGCCCAAGCCGGCCGCTACCGATCCTGCCACCGACATTCTGGAGGACGCGGCGTGATCGCACGTCTTGCGAAGTGGGCCGCCGCATTCGGCGCGCTCGCCTACACCACTGCCGCTTCCGCTGCAGCTGCCGCCCCTACCGACAGCGCCACGGCTGGCGCGCTCGACCGGGCGTTCGGCGAGCTTGGCGGCGCTGGCGGAGAACCGCTGAGCCTTTCGCTCCAGCTGCTCCTCATCATGGGGCTGCTGACGATCCTGCCCGCGATGCTGCTGATGATGACCAGCTTCACACGCATCATCGTGGTGCTGGCGATCCTGCGGCAGGCGCTGGGCCTGCAGCAATCCCCGCCCAACCAAGTGCTGATCGGGATTTCGCTGTTCCTCTCGCTGTTCATCATGGCGCCCACGCTCGACCGGGTGAACACCGCCGCGATCGAGCCCTATTCCGCCGGAGAGATCAACGCGGAGGTCGCGATCGAACGCGCCGGGGGCGAGTTCCACAAGTTCATGATCAAGCAGACGCGCGAGAACGACCTGCGGATGTTCGCCGACATCGCCGATGCACCCAAATTCGAAAGCCCGCAGGACGTGCCCTTCTCTATCCTGCTGCCCGCCTTCGTGACCAGCGAGCTGAAAACCGCATTCCAGATCGGCTTCATGCTGTTCCTGCCCTTCCTCGTCATCGACCTCGTCGTGTCGTCGGTGCTGATGAGTCTGGGTATGATGATGATGAGCCCGATGCTCGTCTCGCTCCCCTTCAAGCTGCTGCTGTTCGTCCTTGTCGACGGGTGGTCGCTGCTGATGGGGTCCCTCGCCTCAAGTTTCGTGTGACCTAGACCATGGATGAAATGTCCCTCCTCCTTTCCATGGCCGACCGGATGCTGTGGACCACCGCGCTGGTCGCTGCGCCGATCCTGCTCGCGGCACTGGGCCTCGGCCTCGTGATCGGCCTGATCCAGGCGGCAACCTCGGTGAACGAGCAGACGCTGACCTTCGTGCCAAAGCTGGGCGCGGTCGCCTTCGTGCTCGTGGTCTTCGGCGCCTCGATGATGGCGCTGGTGACCGACTTCACGCAGGATATCTTCGTCGAGATCGCGCAGATCGGGGACTAGGCAGCCATGGTGGCGCTGGATTTCGGGCTTGGTGGACTGGAGGGGGACCTCTGGCGTGTCGTCTTCCTGATGACGCGCATTGGCGCCGCGCTGCTCGCCGCACCGTTCTTCGGCGCATCGAACATCCCCGTCATGGTGCGCGTCTCCTTCACCGGGGCGATGGCGATCTTCACCTCGATCTGGCTGCCGGATATCGCCACGCCCGAAGCGCTGCTGACGCTCGAAGGGATGCTTGCGCTGGCAGGCGAAGCGCTGATCGGCCTGATGCTGGGCTTCGTGCTGCAGCTGGCCTTTGCCGCACCGACCATCGCCGCCGAAGTGATCGGTGGTGCGATGGGGATGAGCATGGCGCAGACCACCGATCCCGGCACCGGCGGCACCACCACCGCCTTTGGCCAGTATTTCATCATCGTCCTGACGCTGATCTTCCTCGCCACAGGCGCGCACCTGCACTGGATCGCGCTGGTGACCGAAAGCTATCGCGCCTTCCCGCCGGGCGAAACCTGGCTCGGTCCCGAACGGTTCGAAGCGATTGCCGGCTTCGGCGGGGCGCTGTTCGAAACCGCCTTGCGCATTGCCCTGCCCGTCACGCTGATCCTGTTGCTGGTGCAGATCGTCACCGGCATCCTCAGCCGCTCGGCACCCTCGCTCAACCTCTTCGCGCTCGGCCTGCCGGCAGGCGTGCTGGCAGGAATTGCCGCGCTGATCATCGCCGCGCCGCTGATCTACGACCAGTTTACCGACCTGGTCGAGGTGGCGCTGGGCCAGGCGGAAAGCGTGGTGACGCCATGAGCCAGGACACCGCAGGCGAAAAGACATTTGCACCAACCGAGAAGCGGCTGCGCGATGCCGCGAACAAGGGCGATGTGCTACGCTCCAAAGATTTGGGGACAGCGGTCGTCATGTTGGTGGGCGCCGCATGGCTGGCGTTTGGCGGGCCATGGCTGATCGGCGATATGTCCAGCCTGCTGCGTGAAAGCTTCCAGTTCGATTCGGGCGAGATTGCCGATTTCCGCCCCGACCAGCTGATGATGCAGGGGCTCAGGACCACACTCCCGCCGATTTTCGCGCTGGCGGTGCCCGTCATCCTGGTGACGCTGGCCAGCCAGCTCGCCTTCGGCAAGGGCCGGTTCGTGGCCAAGAACCTGGAGTTCAAGCACACCCGCATCAATCCCCTGTCGGGCCTCAAACGCATGTTCGGGCCGAACGGCCTGATCGAGATGGGCAAGGGCATCCTCAAGATCGTGCTGCTGGGCGCAATCGCCGGCCTGTGGTGGTATTATTCCTACGAAAACCTGCTCGGGCTCGGGCGTGGCAATCTCTCGGCCCAGCTGACGACCGCATGGTCCTCCATCATTTCTCTGTTCGTCTGCCTGTGCGGGGGGCTGATCGTGATCGCGGCGGTCGACCTGCCGATCCAGTGGGTCCGCCGGAACAAGAAGCTCAAGATGAGCCACCAGGAAATGAAGGACGAGAACAAGGAAAGCGAAGGCTCGCCCGAAGCAAAGGCGCAGCGGCGCCAGCGCCAGCGCGACATTGCCGCAGGCTCGGTTTCCGGCGCGATGCGCGAAGCGCAATTCGTGATCACCAACCCGACGCACTTTGCCGTCGCGCTGACCTACGATCCCGAAAAGGCCTCCGCCCCCATCGTGCTGGCCAAGGGCCGCGGCGACAAGGCGCTGGCGATGAAGGAGTTGGCAGCGGAATTCGGCCTGCCGACGCTCGAATACCCGCAGCTAGCCCGCTCGGTCTATTTCACCAGCCGCGAACGCCAGATGATCTGCGAGGATCTGTACGGCGCGATTGCCGCGGTGCTCGCCTATGTCCTCTCGCTCAAGCGCGGGGAACTGCCGCCCCTGCCCGCGATCGAAGTGCCCGTGGCGCTGCGCTTCGATGCCGATGGGCGCCTGTAAATAAGGTCCTTTTTGAGAGTTCGCATTCGCGATCTCCATCCTCCACCCACCTCCCCACCCGGCCACCAATGATCCCATCAGGCTATGGTGGCCGGGCGGGGAGGTGGGTGGACGGCTGCCGCTTGGCAAACCCGAGAGGAGAGGCGGGAGGTCTGACGATAATCCTTCCGATTCTGCCTTAAAAACGAATGCACCCGCGCCGTTCTAACTCCCGATGACAACGAGCAATTCCATAGGATCGTCGATCGCCAGCACGCTTGGCGCAGGCAGCGGGGTCGATATGGTCGCGCTGGCCGAAGACCTGGCGCGCGCGCAGTTCGAGAATCGCCAGGTCCGGCTTGAGACCAAGTCCGAACTGGTCGAGCGGCAGATTTCGCTCGCCTCGACCTTGCGCAACCTGCTGTCGACCTTCGCCTCCTCGCTGGGAGAACGCGTCCGGGAAGGCGATCTGTCGGCCCAGCCGACCATTGCCAACGCATCGGTCGCCAAGGTCAGCGCGCCCCTTGGCACTTCGGGCAAGGGCACCTACTCGCTCGAAGTCACGCAGCTCGCCAAGGCGCAAACGCTGGCCGGGCCTGCCTATACCGCATCGACCGACACGGTCGGCGCGGGCACGCTGACGATCCGTTTCGGCCAGACCGACAATTCGACCTTCGCCGCCGATGCCGCAAAAAGCCCGATCGACATCACGATCGCGCCCGGTGCCACGCTGGCGGAGGTGGCGACGGCGATCAACGCCAAGAATGCGGGCGTGACAGCCTATGTCTCGCAGACCACCAGCGGCGCGCAGCTGGTCCTCAAAGGGCCCGAAGGCCTGCAGAACGGTTTTGTGGTGGAAGCGACCGAAGACGGCGCCAATCCCGGCCTTGCCAACCTCGCATGGTCGCCCGGTGACGATCCCGCGCGCCTGCTCACCACATCGGTCGATGCGCAATACAAGCTCGATGGGCTTTCGCGTAGCAGCGCCAGCAACAAGATCGAAAGCGCGGCTCCCGGCCTGTCGCTCGACCTGACCGGCACCAATGCGGGCGCCCCGACCACCATCGGTTTCGGCGACCCCAAGGCGGCAGTCTCCAGTGCGATGAACGATATCGTCGGCGCGCTGAACGAGATCGCCGCCGAGCTGAACGCGGCGACCGACCCGCTGAATGGAGACCTTGCCCGCGACTATGGCGCGCGTGCACTGCGCCGCGAATTTTCCGCGCTCGGCAGCAAGGTCATCATGCCCAACGCGCCCGATGGCGCCCCGCGCACGCTTTCCGAACTCGGCGTTGCGATCCAGCGCGACGGGACCTTCAAGCTCGACAGCGCGCGGCTCGAACAGGCGCTGACCGATTACCCGGAAGATGTCGCCGCGATGTTCACGCCGGGCCTGTACGGCATCTTCGCGACAATCGACGGAATCTCGCGCAGCAATGCGATCCAGTCCGATCCCGGCTCGCTGGCCGGATCGGTCGCGCGTTACACCAGCCAGTCGCAGGCGATCAGCGAAGACCTGACCGAACTGGCGGAAAAGCAGGAAAAGCTTCGCGCTTCGATGGTCGCGCGCTTCTCCGCATCGGATTCGCGCGTCTCGGCAGCCCAATCCACCCTGTCATTCCTGCAGTCGCAGATTGACGCCTGGAATGCGCAGAAGAGCTGATCGTGCTGGCTCTCAACGAACCTCGCGCTGCCTATCAGCAAAGCAATTTCGACGCGCGCGTCAAAGGCGGGACCTCGCAGGATATCGTGGTCTATTGCCTGGACGAGCTCGCCCTGACGATTGGCATGCTGCGGCAGGCGGACGTGCGCGGCAATCGCGCGGGGCGCAGCGAGGCGATCACGCGCGGCATCGCGATCCTGACAGCACTCGAAATGGGCGTCGACCGTGACACCGAACTCGCGGCCAGCCTGCTCCATTTCTACGAAGGATCGCGGCGCCTGCTGCTAGGCTCGATCAGCACGACCCAGGTCGAAGCGATCGAAACCCTGCGTGCCGACGTCATGGAAATCCGGGATGCCCTGAAGCTTGCCCGCAATACGGCGGACTGATCGCCCACGCATTTTCCGAAAAGAGACGACCCGATTCTCTCACGGATTGACAAACCGCCTCGCGATCTTGGACAAGGTCGAACCAAGAGCTTGAAGAAGTTGGGTTTCCCTTCGCCACCGATTGGGACCGGATAGTCTTCGGGCGGGCAACGGGGCAGGCATGAACACCATTTTCGTGATCGATTCTCATGCCGAGCGGCGTGCAGAAGTGTGTCGCGTATTGCTTCAGGGCGATCGCCACGCCGAACCCTTCGAGACATGCGAAGAATTCCTGGCCTTCAGCCGGTCGGACGGGCTGGCGCTGGTGCACGACGAGGATGGAGCCGCAATCCGCCTGAGCGAAAAGCTGGAGGCCGATCCTCGCATGGTACCCCTCATCGGGTTCGATGCCTCGCCGCAACTGGCAAGCGTGGTCGCAGCGATGCAGGCCGGTGCAGTGAGCTATCTTGCCTGGCCATTCACCTTGCAGGAGTTCGAGACCGAAATAGATCGGATCGACGCGGGCGTGCGCGAGGAAACGGACCGCAAACGGCGTACCGCCCACGCCAGGTCGCTATTGGCCAGCCTGACCGGGCGCGAAAAGGAAGTGCTGGTCAGCCTCATCTCGCACGGCACCAACAAGGCCATCGCCAAGCAGCTCGATATCAGTCCGCGCACGGTCGAGAAATATCGTGCGGCGATTCTCGTCCGGCTCGGCGTGGCCAACAGCGCGCAGGCCATCCGTGTGGCGGTGGAAGGCGGCGCGTTCGACGATACGGCGATCGATCCCGGCAATCATGATGATGACGCGATGATCCGCTGACGCGCGCTATCAGAGCCAGTTCTGGTCGAACCGCAGGGGCCCGTCGCCATACAGGTAGTCCGGTTCGAATTGCGCGTAATGGCGCAGCGCGTTCCAGTCCGAGGTATAGAGGTCTCCGCGTCGGATCTCTGCCAGGCCCAGCTCGCGAAGCTTGCCCACCGCGCGATTGGCATGGATCGCGCTGACCCCGCACATATCGGCCAGGTCGAGCTGGGTGAAAGGTGTCCGCAGCGAACGCGCGTTGGCCTGCCCGATCTGTTCGAACCGGGACTGCAATTCGCAATAGATATGCGCGATCCGCCGGGGCGCATCGAGCTGCTCCAGCATCTGGATCCATTTGCGGTGGATCGCCGCGTCGAGCAGGGTCGCGAACCACAGCGCGCGGGCCACCCGCGGGCGCTCTTCAAGAGCTTCGCGCAGCCGCGCATGCGGCGCGACACCATAGGTAACCGGGCCGGCTGCAACGACATCGTGATCGAGGCGCTTGAGGGCGAAACCATGTAGATCGACAAAGTCGCCGGGCACATGAACACCGACGATGAAGCGGCGGTCGCCGCTTTGGATCGTACGGAAAATATACCCTGAAATCAGGATCGTGCTGGCATCGGCGATTGCCCCGCGCGACAGCAGGACATCGCCTGTCTCGGCTTCGCGGCGTTCCGTTACAAGCGATTCAATATACTCGAGATCGTCCTGGTCGAGCTTGTCGCGAAGTCGCCCAGCGAGAAAATCGCCGGTATTCGGAAATTCCATCGCCCCCCGTCTTTCCACCAGTATCGTTAAGCTTTGCAAGCCGATAGCCAGCCGCCGCGCAAACCGTCTACTGATGCATGTTAGATTACGTGCATTACCTCTCGAAACCCATGTGGAAAGGCACCCGATCGCCCGCCAGTGATCGGGAAAGCCACCATCTCAGATTGCAAAATGCTCGCGCGCAAGCGCCAGTTGCCCCTCCCCGTAAAGATAATCCGCCGCGAAATCGGCATAGTCTTGCAGCGCGCCGCGATCCTGCACGATCACCTTGCCGCGCCGGAATTCCGCAATTCCCTTCTCCCGCAACTCGCGCAAGGCCCGGTTGGCGTGCACTGCGGTCGATCCGCTCATGTCGGCAAGATCGGCCTGCGTCAGCGGCGTCTCGAACCCGTCCGCGTTCGCCAGCCCGACCATTTCCAGCCGCCGCCACAACTCTGCGAAAATATGTGCGATACGGCGCGGTGTGGTGAGTTGCTCCAGCTTCATGATCCATTGCCGGTGCATCGCGGCATCGAGCAGCGTCGACGACCACAATAGCCGCGCCAGATGCGGCTTTTCGCGCAACACCTCCTGCAGCTTTTCGTGCGGGACGTAGGCCAGCTTGGCAGGGCCGATCGTGTCGACATTGTGATCGAGCCGTTTCAACGCGAAGCAATGCAGATCGACGAAATCGCCCGGTACGTGCAGGCTCAGCGCAGAGCGTTTCTCTCCCCCTCCGTTGAGATGTTCGAGCCCGCGAACGATAAAACCCTCGACCAGCAGGGTGCTGCGCCCGCAGACCGAGCCCGAAGCAACGATCCGCGAACTGCTCTGATAGGTCGCGATCTCTTCCGGCAGCGATTCAATGACCGCCCGCTCTTCGTGGGTGAGGGTCTGCCGCAGCCGGCCGAAAAGGAAACGCCCGGTCAACGGAAACGCGCGCAGCTCCTCCTCTAGTGTCATCGCACAGCCCCCCCGGCCGCTTGCTTTATCGCGGCTCGCCTTGGCCTCAGTCTAAAGCCTTGTCCGATCCGCGTCGACCCTCGGGCCTTACCACCGTAATCGCCCCAAGGTTTGTAGGCCCAAGGCACACCACAAAGCTTGATCTGCGGGCCACTCGGGTCCACCTCGCGTCGCGAGTATGGACATGCAAACCAAGAACCCGCCCGCCGATCACGCCCCCATGCCCAGCGCAGAGCCGCTCGATCGCAATGCGATCCGGCGCGCGTTCCGGCAGGAGGAGGCGGAATGCATCGCCGAGCTGTTGCGCAAGACGCAGGATTTTACGCGCGAACATGGCGAAATCCACCGGCGCGCAGTGGATCTGATCCGGGATGCGCGTGAGCGGGACGTGGGCGGGATCGACGCGTTCCTGCACCAGTACGGGCTCAATACCGAGGAAGGTATCGCGCTGATGTGCCTTGCCGAAGCCCTGCTGAGGGTGCCCGATTCGCGCACGGCCGATGCCCTCATCAGAGACAAGATCGGCGACATCGACTGGGCGGAGCATCTCGGGGAATCGAAATCGACTTTTGTCAACGCGGCGACCTTCTCCCTCATGCTGACGGGCGAAGTGCTCGACCGGCCGGAGCAGCACCAGCGCGGCATGGGCCGTACGCTTCGCGGCGCGATGAACCGGCTGGGCGAACCCGTCATCCGCCAGGCGACCTTGCAGGCGATGCGTATTTTGGGCGGGCAGTTCGTCTTCGGGCGGACCATCGGCGAAGCGCTCAAGCGCGCGGCGCCCGAACGTGCCAAGGGCCTGACCCACAGTTTCGACATGCTGGGCGAAGCGGCGATGACCTTCGACGATGCGGAGCGTTATCGGCTGGCCTACCTCGACGCGATCAAGCGGCTTGAGAACGAAAGCGACGGAACGATCTCCGGCAGCCCGGGCATCTCGGTCAAGCTGACGGCGCTGTACCCGAAATACGATATCTTCCACGCAGACAAGGCCGTGACCAAACTGGTGCCGATCGTCACGGAGCTGGCTGCGCGCGCGCGGGACGCGAATATTCACTTCACCATCGACGCGGAAGAAGCCGACCGGCTGGAACTCTCGCTTGACGTCTTCGAAGCAATGGCGGCGGACGATGCGCTGTTCACCCGGCCCGACGGTTCGCGCTGGGAAGGCTTCGGCATGGCTGTGCAGGCCTACCAGAAGCGCGGCGTGCCCCTGTGCCGCTGGCTTATCGACCTCGCTGAAAAGCACGACCGCAAGTTCATGGTGCGGCTGGTCAAGGGTGCCTACTGGGATACCGAAATCAAGGTTACGCAGGTCGCGGGGCTGGACGATTTCCCGGTGTTCACCCGCAAGGTGTCGACCGACGTTTCCTACCTCGCATGTGCGGACGTGATGCTGGGCGCGCCCGACCGGATTTACGGCGCCTTCGCCACGCACAACGCCTACACGATCGCCGCGATCAAACATCGCGCGAGCGCCAGCACGCGGTTCGAGTTCCAGCGGCTGCACGGCATGGGCGAGGAGCTGTATGCCGCGCTCGCCAAGGCGGAAGGCAACGCGAAAACGCCCGTGCGCATCTACGCGCCCGTCGGCGGGCACAAGGACCTGCTCGCCTATCTCGTTCGCCGCCTGCTGGAGAACGGCGCAAACAGCTCTTTCGTCAACCGCATGGCCGATGCCGACCTCTCGGCAGAAGAGCTGGCGGGCGATCCGGTCGCCGAACTTGCCGCGCTGGAGCCCAAGCGTAATCCGGCGATCCCGCTGCCCAAGGACATTTTCCCGGGTCGCCTGAACAGCGCCGGGGTGGACCTTGCCGACCCACTGGTGCGCGAGCCCCTGCTCAAGCGGCTGGGCGAGCTACGCGGTCGCCACTGGGAGGCTGCGCCCACTTTCAAGGCGGAGATCCCGGGTGAAATCGCGCCCATCACCGCGCCTTTCGATCATGGCCTCAGGATCGGAACCCGGCGCGATGCGAGCGCCGAAGAGGTCGAGAACGCGATCACGCGCGCGCAGGCGATCCAGCCGGGCTGGGATGCCCTGGGCGGGGAACGACGCGCGCTGCTGCTGGAGGCGGCGGCCAACGAGTTCGAAGCGCATACCGACGAAATCCTGTCGCTGTGCCAGTTGGAAGCGGGCAAGACGCTGGTCGATGCGGTGCTGGAGCTGCGCGAGGCGGTCGATTTCCTGCGCTATTACGCGGTCGAGGCGCGGCGGCTTTTCACCAAGCCGACCGAGCTGCCCGGGCCGACGGGTGAGCATAACTACCTGAAGCTGGCCGGACGCGGCGTATTCGCGACGATCAGCCCGTGGAACTTCCCGCTCGCCATCTTCATCGGCCCCGCCGCTGCGGCGCTGGCCGCGGGCAACACGGTGATCGCCAAGCCAGCCGAGCAGACCCCGCTGATCGCCGCGCTCGCGGTGAAACTGTGCCACGCCGCTGGCATTCCCGAAGAGGTCTTCCAGCTGCTGCCGGGCGGCGGCGAAGTGGGCCAGCTGATCACTGCCGACGCGCGCATCGCGGGCGTGGCCTTCACCGGATCGACCCAGACCGCGCAGGCCATCAACCGCGGGCTCGCCGCACGCGATGGCTCGATTGCCGCTTTGATCGCCGAGACGGGCGGGCAGAACGCGATGATCGTCGATAGTACTGCGCTGCCTGAACAGGTGACGCGCGATGTCGTCTCCAGCGCATTTCAGAGCGCGGGCCAGCGCTGCTCCGCCCAGCGGGTGCTCTACATCCAGGACGACGTCTACGACGAGATGCTCACGATGATCCGCGGCGCCTTCCAGGCGCTGGACGTGGGCGACCCGACCGAATTTTCGACCGATGTTGGCCCGGTGATCGACCATGACGCGCAGGCCGCGCTGGAGCGGCATATTGCCCGCTCCGAAACGATCGGCCGCACGATCTGGCGGGGCGAGGACGACCCATCCTTCGCGCGCGGCAGCTTCGTGCTGCCCACGATCATCGAGATCGATGCGATCGGCGACCTGCAGCGCGAGAATTTCGGCCCCGTGCTGCACGTGGCGAAGTTCAAGGCGAAGGACCTCGGCAAGGTGGTGGACGATATCAACGCGGTCGGCTTCGGCCTGACCTGCGGGCTTCACAGCCGGGTCGAGGAAACGCGCCGCTTCGTCGAATCGCGGATCCGGGTCGGCAATTTCTACGTCAATCGCAACCAGATCGGCGCGGTGGTCGAAAGCCAGCCTTTCGGCGGCGAAGGCCTGTCGGGCACCGGCCCCAAGGCGGGCGGACCGCACTATGTCGCACGCTTCGCGACCGAGCGTGTGGTGACGGTGGATACGACGGCGGCGGGCGGCAACGCGAGCCTGCTGGCCAGCCTGTAAGCGATGCCGGCGGATAAACTTGCCGCATAGGGCTTGCGCCGCGCGCGCGCCTTCCACATCACATCCGCCATGGCCATTCTCTCCGACCGCTGGATTCGCGAACAGGCACAAAAGCACGGCATGATCGAGCCGTTCGAGGAGGCGCAGCGGCGTGACGGCTGCATCTCCTACGGGCTGTCGTCCTACGGGTACGACGCGCGGGTAGCGCCCGAGTTCAAGATTTTCACAAACGTCGATTCCGCCGTAGTCGACCCGAAGGATTTCGCGGCCAACAGCTTCGTCGATCGCGAGACCGACGTGTGCACGATCCCGCCCAACAGCTTCGCACTCGCGCGCACGGTCGAATATTTCCGCGTGCCCGAGGATGTGCTGGTGATCTGCCTCGGCAAATCAACCTATGCGCGCTGCGGGATCATCGTGAACGTCACTCCGCTGGAGCCGGGCTGGGAAGGCCATGTGACGCTGGAATTCTCCAACACCACGCCGCTGCCTGCGAAGATCTACGCCAACGAGGGCGCGTGCCAGTTCCTGTTCCTCAAAGGCAACGAACGGTGCGAGACGAGCTACAAGGACCGTGCGGGCAAATATATGGGCCAGCGCGGGGTTACGCTGCCGAGGCTGTAGGCACTGTTACAGTCTTGCATTGGCATTCTTCAAATCTTGCATTTTCATAACATTGATTTTGCAGGATTTTTCAGCGGCCCTTCAGCTTTGGAAGCCTCTGGGCTACCCGTTTTCCAGCTTATCGTCAGGGTAGGGCGTAACGCCCTTCTCTCCGTAGAAATGAGGCTGGTTTCCCAGCGCAGCATATCTACCGGCAATGAAGTCGGTGATAGCTTCCCATCTGGGTGCTTCCTTCGACCATCAGTCCCGGTGAGAGGAATGGCAGTTCTATCCGCGTTCTGACTGGTTTCCCCACGAGAGCCATTGCGGTTGCTGCGGGCGATGCAACATCGATCCACACTTCATCGCCAAGCAATGAGACGCTCCAATTTGGAGCTACGATAGCTGCGGCTACCAACTCGCTCGTGCGGCGTAGCATTAGCTCCGCGCCAAAAGGACAAGGGCCCAAACCGACCGCTGCCTGAAGCGGAGCGGTTACCACGCTCCACAGTCCGGTTTGCGCGCACCTCTGGATCAATTTTGAAGCGGTCTTTGACGCATCCTCGGCTCGCGTGGCGACGTAAGCTTCGAGCGAAGCTGGAATGGATACAGCTTGATCGATCCCGTGCGACGCAGCGCCAAAGTCTACTCTGCTCTCATTTCTCTCTTCGTCGACTCTCACGGAGCTTCGCGCCTCAAATGATCTGTTTGCGATCAGTGTCGGCCCACGGTCAGCGGCACGATCGCAGACCCGCTTAAGCGGGTCGGGTTAATGACTCTATTCCGGCGGATCGAGGGGGGATCGCCCCCCGCCTCTCTCTCGAAATCAATTGGAAGACAGAAGCGCGCACGGCGGCAGCGTGCGCGTCTTTCAGAGTGCGTGGAGGAGATACGAAATTTTCAATTGAGTGGAAAAATAGAGGTAGAACCAATGCAAAAGAACAACCTGATGTCGATGTTCAACTCGCGCACCACCACCGGCGGGCAACAGATCAAAAAGGCAATCTCCAGCTTTTTGCTTGCGATTTCTGGGTGGTTCGAGAAGATCGCCGGGATGATTCACTCGACAGAATCCGACGAACTTCTGAGCTACGTTCCGAAGCAGGATAAGATCGTGGAAGGTGCCCTCCTCCTGCTTGAGAAGGCAGCTGAGGCTGGCCAAGCGCTGCCGGCAGAAAAGCTGATTACGGCGATGTTCCTCGCAGACAAGGGACACCTGGACGCTTACGCGCGCCCTGTCTTCTTCGACAACTACATTGCCACGAGAAGCGGCCCCGAAGGTGTTGCGGCAACACAAATGCTGGATTCCAATTATGATTGGAGCTCGAGCGGAGAGGCCACTTCACCTTGGACAATCGAGCACAAGGACGACCTCATTGTGGTGCGCTCGTCACGCGCCCCTAACATGCGACGCCTCTCTGAAACGGATGTCGAAGCGCTGGAGAGCGCCCTGGCGATCGTCTCGAACCTCGATCGCGAACAGCTCCGTCTCTTCACCCATCGCGATCAAGCTTTCCTTGCAGCGTGGAACGACGGCAAGGGAGTAGGGTCCAGGCTCGATCCGCGGCTCATTCCCGATACGCGAGATGACGAGATGATCGACGACCTACTCTACGCGTCACGGCACGCTTTTGTAGCGCCCTCACGATGATGAAACCCTGCCCAAGCGAAGTATGGACTTTCAAAAGTCCCACCGCCCCAAAGGGCGAGCTGAAGCCGAAGCATCACTTATGCATAGGCAGCGATGCCGTGTTCCTTTTCGTAAGCACGCATCGTTTGCGCAAGCAGGATCACCGTGGGGTAATGATCATACCGAACAGCGAGGTTCCGTTCCTTCCGCCAACTGAAACCAAGCGCAGTGAGATTTCCTGCACCACGATTATCCAGCGAATGTTCCCAGATCCTACGGTGTCTCGCAACAACCTTCGAGGGGTCGTCGATCGACGGCTTATGAAACAATTGCTCGATTATGTGCGGAAATCGAGACAGCTGACCGAGGACGAACGCGACGCGATCCTTGATTATATCTACGACTACTACGGCGCCGATCTGGCGTAATGGGATAGCTGAGAAAGCGCACGGCCCGTGCCGCAACGTGATGCATCGACAGCGCAAGCTTGATAGTTTCCTGAGAGAATTTTACGCCAAGACGGCACTGATCACGCTAATCGCTATGCCGAAAAGTGCGACCGCTGCCGGCACGATTAGCACTTGTGCATATACTTCGCGACGCGCCAATGGCCCGTAGATGGTTTGCAGCACCGCGCCTGGTCGATTGAGAGTATTGCGCTCTTGTGGCGGAGCCTGACGCAAGACCAAACGCGCCGATCCGAAAAACATGGCGACGTAGAGCGCCGAGATGACGATCGCAAAACCAGCATGAGCTCCGCCAGTGGCGCCGAGCAAAGCGATCAGGAAGATGGCGTAACATGCAACCATCACACGCCAGATCGCCGCCGGTAATTCGAACATTTTCGATTCTGGTTGCTGAGGCGGCATATGTGCTTGGTTGTCGTTGGCCTCCAAGTCCGGGAGTGGAACAAGCACAGCGAGTTCAGCAGCCCGGGTCCGGGTCTCTGGCAGCGAGGTCGAAGAGTTCGAACGAAGAATTGTGTCAGGCATGGGGTAGCTCCTTTCCTGCGCGGCCTCCGGCCAGACCGTTGCGGCGCATTTCGATGGCAGTCAGCAGGCTGTCGGCGATCATCCTGGCTCTTGCGCCGACGAGATCTGTCGCAGCTGAGTGTCCTTCTGCTTCCCGCAGCGTTTCGTAGAAGAGATCGAGCCAGCGCGAGAAATGCCGAAGCTCGAGGCCGGGAATGGCGAGATGCTTGAGCATAGGGTTGCCGGAGAACTCGCCGCTGTTGTGGAGCACCGCACGCCAGAACGCCTTCATTCTGGTAAGGTGCGGGGGCCAGTCAGCGATGCGTTCGGCGAAGATCGGGCCGAGCAAGTCATCCTCGCGTATCTTCGCGTAGAATGCTTCAACCAGATGATCGATAAACACGGCATCGACGCCGATTTCCTCGGCCGCAAGGCGCTTTTCAGCTCGCTTTTTCTCTACGAAGGTGCGCGTGTCGTCATGTGCCGCCTGCGAATGGATGGGGGTGCTGGTCATAAGTTGCTCCCGTGGTCGTTCTGGACCGAAGGCGTTGCGTCTGCCGAGCGCAGAAACTGGACGTGAAACCGAACAGCTCCGACCGGCTCGACACGGTGAAGGATTGTCGGTTCAACTATGCCGAGCTCGCTGTCGGGCGTGAGCAGCGTCTCTACCGCCGCGCGTCGCGGATCGGTCACGAGATAACGCAAAGCGCCGTCTTCCACCTCGATGAGCCCCCAAACGCCGTCCTTGGTGGAATGCTCGGAAAGCAGACCTGCCGGCACGGTGTCTTCGGTAAAGGTAGGCGTGCGCTTGTATGGCTCTAAGCTATCAGGAAGTTTGGTGGTCATGTC
The DNA here is from genome assembly GCF_964222115.1 of Alteriqipengyuania sp. Classification (NCBI taxonomy): domain Bacteria; kingdom Pseudomonadati; phylum Pseudomonadota; class Alphaproteobacteria; order Sphingomonadales; family Erythrobacteraceae; genus Alteriqipengyuania; species Alteriqipengyuania sp. The sequence goes on along the minus strand of NZ_CAXQBM010000082.1, from coordinate 63,106 downwards.
AGGCCGCCTTTCGCGTTTCGAAGATGGCGCGGATCGCGCCACTCAGTTCGTCGCCCATAAGGGGCTTTTCGATAAGCTCGGCGTTGGCTGCGACGATACGGCCGCGCAGCTGGGCGGTGGGATTGGTCGCAAGGACTATCGCGGGCGCTACGCAGCCTTGTTTCTTCAATTCATCGAGCGCGGCAAGACCGTCGCCGCCGTAGCGTTCGTCAATTACCAGTGCGGCCGTCACGGAAGGATGCTCGCTCACTCCAAGCCCTTCGGCGATTTCGAACCCTTCAATTGAAAGGGAGAAACAAAGCGCGGAAAGGACGGAGATGTCTTCGACCAACAACAGGATCTTGGATTGATCGGTCATGTTCCGTCCTCCTCGCGAGACGACCTGGTTCAGGCCGCCTTCTTCCAATTCGGTTCAAGCGCCACATGCGGCGGGCATTCGGCGAGTTCTCCAACCGGAAGACCTGCCAGTTCGTTGGCGAAGCCGTGGTTGACATCGCGGTGGTGGGCCTCGTCGGCGCGCACGACCAGCACCACGTCGCGCAGCGTCGCATCGTCGGGCAGACTCCAGTAGCGCTTGGCGATCTCGGGCGCGGGGACATTGGGGCTGCGACCTTCGTCGATCTCGGCAAGATAATGTGTGTAGCTAATGACCGCTTCTTCCTCGAAGTAGCCCACCACACGGTGCGCGGTTTTCGAGCTCACCAGGTAGAGCGCGAAGAAGAAGAGGTAGAAGACCCACTGCACGCCGATGATCACTGCTCGCTCGAACCAGGTTGGCTGCGAAACCTCGATGAAGGTCATGAGGTGCATGCGCTCGTTCTCGGCTTCGTCCATGAGCGTCTTGATCCAGCCCTTGTCGTCGCACATGCGGCGCAGACAGGCGAGATGGTTGATCGTTGCCCCGACCATGCCTGGCACCGCCGCTACTGTTTCCAGCACGACAGCGCGGTGGCCATAACGCTCCGCAAAGAAGGTGTCGGCGCACCAGCGCAGTGCCTTGGTAAAGCCGAACGCGATCCGGTCCGACAGACCGCGAGGGTTGTGGTGGACAGCGAGATCGATGGAGGGTGCAGTCATTGAAATTTCTCCGCTTGCGGCAGATGTTGTTGGAGCGCCGCTGATGACCTCCTTCTATGCCGATGCACGGAGCAGCTAAATTTGGATGATCACCCTACGCCGAGCACCCTAAGGGCCTTACCGGAGGTGGGACGCACCAGTTTTGTCAGCCGCTTCCTTCCGCGGCTGACGTTTTCGACCGCATTGCTCTTGGCGCTGCTCGCCATAGCGGCGGGCGTGGCGGTTCGTCTGCTGGCCGACGATCAACTCGGACAGCGCGCCACGTTTATTTTCTTCGTTCCCGGCGTGGTTGTCGCCAGCGCGCTTTCCGGAATTCGCGCAGGCAGTCTTGCGGCCGTAGCTGGTGCTGCTGCCGGCCTTTGGTGCGACGCGCTGAGCGGCCCGGTTGAGAGCGGCAGCCTGATAGCCGCCGCAGCCTTTGTGCTCATCGGAGTGGCCGTGGCTATGGGGGGCGAGTGGTTCCAGCACGCACGGACAGCAACAGAGACCGCAGCTGCCGCTCTCAGTCGGCGCGAAGCGCACCTTCAATCCATTCTCGATACCGTGCCCGATGCGATGATCGTCATCGATGAAGACGGTTTGATTCGAGATTTCAGTCCGGCAGCCGAGCGTATGTTTGGGTGGCAGAACGACGAGGTGACCGGAAGAAAGGTCAACGTGCTGATGCCCAAGCCCTATCGCAGCGCGCATGATGGATATCTCGAGCGCTATTACCGGACTGGGGAAAGGCGCATTATAGGCAAGGGCCGCGTCGTTGTGGGTGAACGGAAGGATGGCTCGACCTTTCCCATCGAATTGGCCGTGGGCGAGATGCAGGCCGAACAACGGTTTTTCACCGGCTTCATTCGGGATCTAACCGAGCGCCAGCAGGCCGAAGCAAGATTGCAAGAGCTGCAAGCTGAACTGGTGCACGTCTCACGGCTCACCGCATTGGGTGAAATGGCATCGGCGCTCGCGCACGAGATCAATCAGCCTCTCTCGGCCATCGCCAACTATCTCAAAGGTAGCCGAGTGCTGCTCACACGCGAAGAGGTTGATCACGAGCGCGTAGCGGAGGCCGTGGATCGAGCAGCTACAGAGGCGCTCAGGGCGGGCGACATTATTCGGCGCTTGCGGGATTTCGTCGCCCGAGGAGAAACCGAACGCACGATCGAAAGCCTGCCGAAGCTCGTAGAGGAAGCCAGTGCGCTGGCGCTCGTGGGTGCAAAGGAACACGGCATCCGTGTGCATTATGCATTCAATTCTGCGATCGAGCTCGTGCTTGCGGACAGGGTGCAAATTCAGCAGGTGGTGCTCAATCTCGTGCGGAACGCCGTCGATGCGATGGCCGAAATGGCTAGCCCGCATCGCGATTTGACCATCGCCATTGAGCCGCTCGAAGACGATATGGCTCAAGTATCGGTGACCGACACAGGACCCGGTATTAACCCTGAGGTTGCGGACCGCCTCTTCCAGCCCTTCATCTCGACCAAGCTCACAGGTATGGGCGTGGGCCTTTCGATCTCGCGGACGATAATCGAGGCGCATGGCGGGCGTATATGGGCCCGATCGGTTCCCGCGGGTGGTGCGCAGTTCGGTTTCACAATCCAGCGCGTTGTGAGCGAGGAAATATTCGATGGCCAGTAACGAAGCCAGTGATCCGATTGTTTACATTATCGATGACGACGAGAGCGCGAGGGACTCGCTAGAATTCCTTCTCGATGTCGCCGAAATTCGCGTCCGCTCTTTCGTCTCGGCCGATGCTTTTTTGAAGTCGGCGCCTCCGCTTTCTGGTGCTTGCGTGGTAACCGATGTGCGTATGCCGGGGACGAGCGGCGTCGAACTGGCCGAGCAGCTGAAAAAGCGCGACGATAGGGTGCCGGTGATAGTCATCACTGGTCACGCCGATGTGCCGTTGGCGATCCAGGCCATGAAGGCAGGCGCTGCTGATTTTATCGAAAAACCGTTCGACGACGAGGCCTTGCTGGCAGCCATTCGAAAAGCAATGTCCGCCAGTGCAGGTGACGCCCAAGCACAGAAGGAGCGTCGCGAAATCCTGGAGCGCCTTGCGCTACTTTCAGCAAGGGAGCGCGAAGTGGTTGATGGTCTTGTGGACGGCAAGGCCAACAAGATGATTGCCTTCGATCTCGACATCAGTCCGCGGACAGTCGAGGTCTATCGCGCCAATGCCATGATGAAGATGCAAGCCAAGACCCTCTCCGATCTTGTGCGGATGGTCACGATTGCCCGATTGGCTTAGCCGACTGTTCAAGCGCTCTGTGCGCAACCAGCAGTCCAGCCACCGGAACAATTGCAGAGGATCAATGCGCTAGCTTCAAGGTGGCAACTCCTGCGATTATCAAAGCGAGCCCCAGATATCTCAGAAACGAAGTGGGATCGCCATAAACCAGCACACCGACGATAAACGTGCCCGCTGCGCCGATCCCGGTCCAAATCGCGTAGGCAGTCCGAATTGGGATTTGTCGCTGAGCATACCACAGCAGGCCACCGCTGATCAGCATGAACATTACCGCTACGACAACCCCAGTAAGCCGGGTTTTCGGATCTCCGGTCATCTTCAGCCCGATAGGCCAGCCGATTTCAAACAGTCCGGCAAAGACAAGCGCAAGCCAAGCCACCGCAGCCTCCATCCAAAACTGCCGGGCCGTCCCGGTCTTGAAACCCTTGCAAGGGCGGGAACGTGGTCACCGCAACCCTCAGTTGGCTGTTCCGTAGGGAATCTTCAATGAGCGCAAACTTACTCGTTTCAGCCGATCAGAATGGCAAAGGTCGCGCTCGTTTGATTGCACTCCAAGCCTGATAGGCGGCGAACAGACTATCGCAGATTCTTCGCTTGGTGCGGTGATGAACATACCCGAGCCAAAATAGCTGCGCCCGATCGAGCGCAATCCGCGCCGCTTCCAGAGAGCTGCTCTGGCCGAGATGGCGAAGCTTCATTCGCCGAGCGATTTCATCCAGCTGCGCTCCCGGCAAGCTTAGCAGCGACATTCCCGAAGGTTGCAATTCGTAATGTGCCTTGATGGAGGACATGAAAAGATCGCCTATCGAAAGCATCTCACCCCAATCCCAGAAATTTCCATGCAGTGCTGGCTGCGCCAAGAGAACGTGCCGGTTGGCTGAAAGCTGTGCCAAGCGTTCGTCCAAGGTTTCGCTTCCTCCCATCCCCATCGCCGAAAGGTGGAATTCGCGAAACTGTGGCTGTAAACCGCGCAGGAGCACTTCGAACGCCGCGAAACACGTTAAAGCTCGATTGGACGATTGAGCATCCTCGACAAGCACGACCGACAGCATCTTTCGCGGTAAAATCTCTGAGTGATGCAAAGGCGCTTCCAATCGTCGCGGAATTTCTCGGTAGAGAGCGGTGTGCTCAGGAAGGTTCGCCGTCCGTGAATTCTGCGCCACCCTGTCGATCAGCGAAAGCAAGCTTCATCAAATGCTCGGTGAGCGCCCTCGTGCCATTATCTTCGACCATTTTGGTCCAGGCATCCCAGCGATCAATACGCTTGAGCAGCCAAAGGTAGAACCGATCGCGCGCGTGACGATCACCGTCCTCCCATGACATCGACCAGATCGTGCTCCGAAGGGGTATCTCGTTGGTGATCTTGAAGCTGATCAGCTTGACCATCGGATCGCCATCGATGGTGTCAGCTGCGAACCGGTGCTTCATGCGTGAGGCCGCCATCTCGCGTTGCTTTACCAGGTCAGCCGCCATCTCCCGATCGGCGCGCGATACGAGGGCTCTGTTCGCACTGATCCAATCCAACCCGAGTTCATCTTCGCTCTCGTCGAGCGAGCGGGTGGCGATCAGCATGAGCAGCACAGCGCGGCCTTCGCCTGTCAGTTCGTGCTGACGATGCATCAGGCCAGCCGCGACCATGTAGGCGGCGAAGAACTGCTGGAGATGTCCGTCTCCACGAAAAATATCGCGGACACGCTCCTGCCCATCCACGAACCTGCTGTCGTGAATGGCGAGATAGGACATCATGAAGCCCAGGACCGCGTCGACCCATCGATAGTGGAATTCGGGCAGGCCTAATCGCCCCGACCAGAAGGCCTCGCGGACAGAACTCCAATGGTTACCCTCTTCATCCACCAAAGGAGGCTCGCCATGCACATCTCCCGCGGATGTAAGCCAATAGCCCCATGGTAGGTCGGGGTGCCTGCCCTCTCCGTATTCCTCACCATCCCAGCGCAGACCGGAGCCGAAATAGGTCCGAACCATCACTGGTCCTCCGCGGTTGGAGGGAGAAGCGGCTGACCTAGCCCGCCGTTGCTTTTCATGGTCTTGCGATCGGCAACGTCCCTCAACCGCTTGGCAAGCGCGACACAGTTTTCGTAAATGTAAGCCTGCTGTCGGTATTCGTCGCCCTTGCGCGGCGAGTAATATCGATCATTGGGCCGACGATCGCCGGTATGGTTGGTGTCGAAGCCGAGCCACCAAAGTTCTTCGTGTTCGAATTCATCCTTGGTGGTCTGGACATTTTCGTAATCCTGAACCCATCGCGTCCGCGTGACGTGGCAGACGGTGTAGCGTTCCTGACGGGGTTTGCCCTTGGCGCGAAGTTCAGTCCGGTTGACCTCGCATTGCTTGCCATAGGTAATGCCGCGATGGACCTCACACGAAACGCTGATGGGCACGGCATCTGCCTCAAAGCCATATAGCGGGTGCTCGGGGCCGACACCGACATAACCTGACAAGGTGCCATCCTCCTGACGGAGCATAATGCAACCGAGCCCAGTAGCCTCGTCGATCCAGGCAACCTTATCCGCCTCGTTGTTCCAAGGACCATCCTCATCAGGCTTGCGCTCGGGGTTGTGATAGATCTGCAAGGCAGTGATTGTGGTATCAGCGACTGGGTAGCTAGCAGGCGCATCATTTAGCAGACCGTCTGGGGTCTCGCATTTCGCGACTTCCTGGACCGGCTGCTTTCTGCTCTTCGAAGTGCGCCCAGTAAACTTGGCCATGGTCAGTCTCCTGTCCTTATATTTTGGGGAATGCAGGCGTGTCGCCCTGAATGAACGTAAGCTAGCGGTATCGGCTGAAGGCGTTTCGCCGGGTGATGCGCGGCCCCATCGATGTGATATGCTTGCCCGCGCCGTAAACCTCGGTTGCCAGCCAAGCCTGCTCGACCAGAAGCTGGTTATCGGACACTTCACGCCACCACACTCGCTCGTCCGGATTCCAGCGATAGCCGCGGGCGCGGAGAACATCTTTTGTATCGAAGGCGGAACCGACCGCTTCGATCAGATGGCTGTCTGCAAGAGCATTTTCGTCGAGTTCATAGAGTAGCGACGAGCCGTCGGTATCTTCATGCTGGAGCAGCTGGATGACAGCATCGACATCGTTCAGCGCGCGATGGCCGTCGAAAAACCAGCCAGCCTGCATGGCAAGGTAGCCAAGTTTCCGGCCATCGAAGCCAGCAGCCCGCCAGTCAATCTGCTCGCACGAGCAGGCCCAGGGCCGGCCCGGCATGTCGGGAAGACGTTTCTCGAGCATCGGCCTATCGAACGCTGCGTTGTGAGCAATGATCAGATCTGCCTCGCCGATGATCTTGAGGACGACATCATCATCGATGGACTGCGCCGCAAGATCTGCATCTGTGAGACCGGTCAAGGACGTGATTTCAGGAGGAAGAGGAAACCCCGGATCCTCACGCCATGTCCATCCTTGGCCAATTTCGACAATGATGCCTTGGTCATCGTAACGGAAACGACGCATGGCGAGTTCGATGACCACATCGCAATCGGGCTTCAGACCGGTCGTTTCCACATCGACCACGAGTGCTGTCGTCGTATGCCCATCTAGATTGCCACGCCGCGTGACGCCCGGGCGAATGTCAATTTTCCGCAACACGCGAGTTGTGCGCGCGTCTGGAGGATCGCCATCAGTGGCCTTGGCCACCATTGCCTCGGCGCGACGCGACATTGCCGAGGTCATATTTGCCACCCTGCGTCGCTATCGACCTCAAGCAGGCCATTTTCGGCAAAGACCGCATTGAGTTCCGTCGGGGAGATATCCTTGGGCAGCCCCAAACCATGCACAAGAATGGCCAGCGAACATGCGTTCTTGCGCCGGCATGCTGCGATCGGAGGATGACCGTTAAAAAGATCGGAAGGTGACAACATCCAATCCATCGGATCTTGTCCCAAGCCATCCCGCTGGAAACGGGCCGCAGCTTCTGCCGCAACATAAGCAATCCGGACCAGATCGACGTGATCCACGACGAGATAATCGCCTGTCTGATCATCAAGAGGATCGAGCTGCCAAGCTACGGCTGACTCAGCCGGATCAACGGGCTCGAAATTTGCATCGATGGTGAAAGCCATAGCCATCGCTCCCTTCATGAGAAGCGGATGATCCGCCCTCATGCAGGAGGCATATAGCACTTAACTACAATACTGCAACGATAATTGGAGGATTGAATTAACTTGGCGGAAAGGATGTGCTTCGCTATAAGAAGGAGATGGAAAAAGTGGAACTTTCTAACCGGCTGAGCGCAATGGGGCACGAGACCCGTCTCAAGATCCTCCAGGCTCTAGGCGCAAATCCGGAAGGCATGTCCTCAACGGAAATTGCCGAGCATGTCGGAGTCATGCCCACCAATACGTCGGCTCATCTGAATGTCTTGCGGGCAGCAGGACTTGTGTCGTCCGAGAAAAATGGCCGGGTCGTGACCTACCGGTTTGAGCAAGGCACGTTGAAGGACGTGGCGGCCGAGATCGCAGCTCTTGCTAGCTAAAGATTGATTTCAAACGTCGCCGGTCTTCGACAGATTTAATTGGCTCCAATTGCGTGATCGCATCATGAGCCATGCGATACGCTGGCATCTGTTTTGGCAACTCGGCTCAGGTGGAGCCTAGTGGAACCCCGACCCATCCTTTCACCCGACGCATGACCGCGACCGTTCGGACAGTCTCGATCTTCAGTTCACCGTCGGCCAGCTCATCAGCAAGATTGGTCCAGAATTCCATGTCTGGGACAAGGAAGCGGACCAAGAAGTCATAGCTTCCACTCACCTGGTAGGCCTCGATAGCTTCCGGAATATCGGCCAATGTCTGCTCGATCTTCCGAATGCTGACCGGATCGTGCGCGGATGCGGCAACTTCGGCAAAAACGGTAAGATTGGGTCCGAGTTTGGCCGCATCGACCTGAGCCTTGTAGCCCGTAATTACCTGTTCGTTCTCCAGCCTTCGCAGTCGCGCCAGACAGGCACTGGGTGAAAGTGCAACCGCCTCAGAAAGACGTTGGTTCGAAATCCGACCGTCCCGCTGAAGGATGTCGAGGATTTTTCGATCGATCCGATCAAGCGAAGGTTTCTGCGGCAAGTCCATCTCCTTTCCGCAGATTCTATTGCGCAGAACGCCAAATTCGAAGGGAAATGCGGGGCTCTAGCCTCTATATTCTCAGTCGAGGCGCCGCAAGATCTGCGGCGCTTATCTTTTTTGCGATAAGTGACACAGGAAGTCGGCATGCAGACGATGCACATCCCCCGTCGGTTCATTCCCGAACTCGCTTTGCTTATTGCATCCGTGCTGTGGGGCGCGAGCTTTCTCGCGACCAAGATTGGCATGGAATATACAGGACCGCTTGGGTTCGTCGCTCTGCGCTACCTTGTAGCGACAATCGCTTTTGCCATCGTTTTGCCGCGCGCGACGCGGGGGATCAATGCGACCGAACTGGTCGCCGGTATTATCGTCGCGTCAACGGCGTGCATCGCATATGGCGCGCAGGCCTACGCTCTTCAAACGACGGACACTGCGCGCGTAGCGTTTCTTTCGGCGCTCTACGTGCCCCTTGTTCCGGTGCTCCAGCTATTGATCTTTCGCCAGCGCGCACCAGCCGGCATTTGGATCGGGGTCATTCTCGCCTGTCTTGGCGTGGCAATCATGTCGGGGCTTTCCGTAGCGGATATCACGCTCGGCTACGGGGACACGCTTTCGATCATCGGCGCGGTCGCAATCGCGTTCGAGGTTGTCATACTCGGATATTACGTGCGCCAGGCCGATCCCTTGAGGATCGCGTTCGTGATGATGGTGACCACCACGTTCTTATGCACGGTCTTTGCCGTCGCTACAGGTGAACCTATGCCGATCCCATCATCCACTCTTCTGTGGGTGGTCGTGGGATATGGCATTGCTACTGCCTACATTCAGTTCGCGATGAGCTGGGCCCAGGCCCGGGTCGAATCTTCGCGTGCAGCGATCATCTATGCACTCGAACCAGTCTTTGGTGGACTGTTTGGCTATGTAGCCGGCGAGATCTTCGGTCTCTCCGACGTCGTCGGTGCGATCGTGATTCTTGCCGGGGTGATCATCGCTTCACTGCCGCGACTGGTGGACAGGGTTCTCTTGCGCAGGTCTGCGTCCGCACGCTTCACATAAACGCTCAAGACTTAGCCATCGGCCACTCGATGCGGATCCCAATGGTTCTGTCAAATACGGATGGCTACAAGGAGAAAAACGGTGAAATCCAATCTGCTATTCACGGCAGCTGCGCTCGCCATGAGCTTGAGTGCTTGTGCCACCGTTCCTAACGATACCGGCGCGAGCCAGGTCGCCATGGTAGAAACCATCAGCGGAACCTTGACCTATCGTGAGCGCGTCGCCCTTCCGCCGAGCGCGCAGATGGAAATTGTCGTGTCCGACATCACGCTCGGCCGCAACGAGGAGCTGATCCTATCCCGGAAAGTGATCACGATCGGTCAAGCCTCGCCGCCTATCCCATTTTCGATTGATGTGTCGAAGCTGAATCTGAGCGATGGTCCGCTCTACGGCCTGCGAGCGTTCATCCGCGAGCCCGATGGGACCATCATGTTTCGCACCAGCGAACCCTTCCTGCTCAATCTTCGCAGTAACACCGTCGATATCGGGGACATTAGGTTGTCGATGACCTCACCAGACGATCCGGGCCTCGCCGGTATTCCTGGACTGCAGGACGGCGCATGGCGCGTTACCCAGATCGCCGGCGATGTCGTGCCGCGGGACTCGGCGCCAACGATGACCTTTGCGACCGATGGTCGCTTGTATGGTTCCACCAGCTGCAACCGGTTCAACAGTTCGTATAGCCTCGATGGCACCTCGCTTGAGGTTGGGACTGTCGCTGCGACCAAACGCGCCTGTGAAGCCGGATTGATGCAGCAGGAGCGCCGGTTCCTCGATGCCATTTCCCTGATCGAGAACGCATCGCTCGAAGATGGCGGCTTTCTCGTCCTTTCCGGCAAGGGCCAGCGCATTGTCGCAGTCCGAAACTAAGGAAACCCATGTTTAGAAAACTACTCGCATCCGCAGCGATCGCTTCCACCTTCGTAGCAGCAACCGCACAAGCGGCGGAGATATCGACCCATGTTTTGGACATCTCGCAGCGCGCTGGTTATGTGAGTCTGCTCCAAACCGGCGGGGAATAACGGTCTGACATGCGCGGCATGCGACTACCGCAGATGCTATTTTTGGTTTGGGTTAAATTCATCGACCCATCTCTTGAATTACCCAATCCCTGAGCACATTAGCATCAGATGGCACAAGTCGATCATGGCCTTGCAGTGACGGTCCCGGCCGCGAGCAGCACCGCACGTATGCATCCCTAGAGCGCAACGCGCGCTCTAGGATGTTCGCCCCTTTGCCGGTTGTGGCATCGACTAATTCCATGCCCCGGGCGACGTTGAAGCCGGGGGACACTCGCATTCGCGAGTCCGGAGCCGATCGTGTTTTTCTCTCGTTTTACTGTGCTCGCCCTTTGCTTGGCTGGCCTTCTTTTCACTCTTGCGTGGCCTAGCGAGGCATGGGCCCTGCCAGGGTTGGCGGTCTTTTCGCTCTTGTGCCTCTTGGGGCTCATTGACCTTGCGCAAACCAAACATGCCGTGCGCCGGAACTACCCCATCATCGGGCGCCTTCGATGGGCTTTTGAAAAAATAAGGCCGGAAATTCGTCAGTATCTGATTGAGGGCGACGACGATCAGACGCCCTTTTCGAGAGCGCAACGCTCCCTCGTCTACGCCCGCGCGAAGGACGAAGTAAGCGACCGTCCTTTCGGAACTCTCGCTGATGTCTACAAGAACGGCTACGAGTTCATCTCGCATTCGACCAAGCCAAAGCCCTTAGCCGATCCCGACAGCTTCAGAGTGCCGATCGGGGGAAGCGACGCGCGTGATCCTTACATGGCGTCGATCTTCAATATCTCGGCCATGAGCTTTGGCTCCCTAAGCGCGAACGCAATTCGGGCGCTAAACAAAGGCGCAAAGCTAGGAAATTTCGCTCACGACACTGGCGAAGGCGGGATCAGTCCCTACCACCGCGAAAATGGCGGTGACCTCATTTGGGAAATTGGCAGCGGCTATTTCGGTTGTCGAAACGAACAAGGTCGTTTTGACCCTGCCCGCTTCGCCGATCAGGCTGAGGATCCCCAAGTCAAGATGATCGAGTTGAAGCTGAGCCAAGGCGCCAAGCCCGGGCATGGGGGCATTCTTCCCGGTAAAAAGGTCAGCCCGGAAATCGCCGCCACCCGTGGGATTCCCGTCGGGGTCGATTGCATCTCCCCTGCCGAACATTCGGCATTCTCATCGCCCATCGAAATGATGCATTTTCTTCATCAGCTCCGGACGCTTTCGAAGGGAAAGCCGGTCGGTTTCAAGCTCTGCGTCGGACATCCATGGGAATTCATGGGGATGGTCAAGGCGATGCGCGACACCGAGATCTTTCCTGATTTCATTGTCGTCGACGGCGCTGAAGGCGGAACCGGGGCGGCACCGGTTGAGTTCACTGACAACATCGGCATGCCGATGCGGGAAAGCCTCCTTTTCGTCCACAACACGCTCGTTGGCGCAGGCATACGTGACCAGATCAAGATCGGTGCAGCCGGCAAGATCGTAAGCGCCTTTGACATCGCCGCGGTCCTTGGTTTAGGCGCGGACTGGACCAATGCCGGGCGCGGCTTCATGTTTGCGCTCGGATGCATCCAGTCCCTCTCATGCCATACCAACCGTTGCCCCGTCGGCGTGGCAACACAAGACCCATTGCGACAACGCGCCCTGGTTGTGCCTGATAAGGCCGAGCGGGTTCACCGCTTCCATCGCAACACGTTGCGTGCGCTCGCGGAAATGACCGCCGCCGCAGGTCTCTCGCATCCATCCGAATTGGGACCGCATCATCTCGTCAGACGTGTCTCGCTGACCGAAATCAGGCTTTTCTCGCAGCTCCACATTTTTCTCGAAGAGGGTGAGTTGCTGACAGGATCGCACGACCGGGATTTCTACAGCGCTGCCTGGAAACTCGCGCGGTCCGATCGGTTCGAGCTAGCGGCGTGAAAGAAATGCTGCATGTCCTGACAGCTGTTTTGGCAGTCTTTCTGCTCGCGTGGGGAGGAGCAGCCGATCGCGACGGGACAGCGCCAAGATTGGCCGCGTGGACGAACTCGCAGACTACCGGTTCTTACGACATCGCTCAGAAGCGTGGTGCCGCGCTCTCAGCAGATATCGAGCCCGGCGCGTCGGCCGATGGCCCCGGCGAGCCGGTCGTTTTGCCAGATTTGGCTCGGCGTGATCACGCGATCAATCGGAGAGCTGAGGTCTGGCCAGCAAGCCATAGGGTCTCCGATGGACCTGCGAGATGGTCCCTGCCACCAGCGACTGGCCCTCCTTCCCCCTAACACGTTGGCTCTTTCGCCGGACCGTAGTCCGCAACCCACTGTCAGGAAATTCCATGAATATCGAACTCGAGCGCGGCGCGGTCCGCGACGAAAAGCGTGCGAGCGCCAAGGCGCTATTAGCCCGATACCCCGATCTCCCAAATGATCAACGCGATGATCTACTGCGATAGTTCCGCAAGGATGCGAGCGCCCTCGATGTCGCATTGATCTCGATGGATGACGAGATCTCACATCAATATAAAATATTAAAGCGTAACGAACTCGACCGTTTCACAATGCGCGACTCCATTTTCATGTTGGCGTTCTGGGCAACGATTTTCGCCATCATTGGTGGGATCGCATTTCTGGGCAAGTAAGCTGTCGATGACCCCGGAACGAGACCTTTGACGCTCCGGGGGTCATGGCACATTGCGAAGCCTCACGAAGCTAAAGCACTTGCGCGCACCAGCGAAACATTTCGTTCTATGCTCGGTTAGAATGGGAGAGCCCCTTTATCCCAGAAGTAGGAACGCATCATGGCCAAATATGCTGTCGGAGATCATGTGAGCTGGAATTCTGAAGCAGGCAGAGTCAGCGGGACAATCTCCAAAGTTCATGAGACAGATTTCGACTACAAGGGGCACACCCGCCGTGCTTCCAAAGATGAGCCACAATATGAAATCGAAAGCGACAAGACCGATCACGTAGCAGCCCACAAAGAGAGTGCGCTGACCAAGCTGAAACGCTGATGTCGTCCCTCTTCACAATCGGTCATTCCAATCGGGATGCAGAAACCGTCGTTGCCATGTTGAAAGCAGCCGAGGTGGGCATGCTGACCGACGTGCGAGCTTTTCCCCGCTCGCGGTCCAATCCCGCCTTCAACATCGACAACTTCCCGGCTCTGCTGAACGAGCATGACATTGCTTATCGACACTTCGAGAAGCTCGGCGGCAGACGGAAACGCCAAGAAGGAGTGGAACCAGGCTTGAACGGATACTGGCGCGTTCAGAGCTTTCATAATTACGCCGACTACGCGCTGAGCAATGAATTTAAGTCAGCACTAGCGGATGTCGAAAGCCTCGCGGATAATTATCGCGTTGCACTCATGTGTTCTGAGGCTGTTTGGTGGCGATGTCATCGCCGAATTATTGCAGATCACCTCATGGCGCGTGGTCACGAAGTGATTCACATTATGGCGCCCGAACGCCGGGACGAGGCCGAGCTGACGGAGGGAGCCATCATTCGCCGATCGGATGAAGTTGTTTATCCGAGCTCGGCATACAGCGAGCAGCAGAACGAACCCATCCCATTATGCCGCTACGAAAGGCTCGCGATTCGCGAGAATGAACGTCGCGCGGATCACGTGACCCGCTCGAGTAAGTCACCTGATGATTCGATCTCGTAAAGATCGCTGTCGATCAGACGGACGGGTCGACCATCGTCGGTTCTCCAGCGGATTGCGCCGATTTAGTGACGCTCGCCTCGGCTAGATGCCGACACAGCCATATAACGAAATTCGACGACTTCCACCGGTGTGCCTGCGCTGTCGCGGCAGGGCACCTTGGAAATCACTTCTTCAAAAGTATCAGGCTCAGCAGACAAGGAACCCTTTGGGCACGCATTTGGTGGCCCGGATCGTCCGGTCACTGAAGCGAGGCATCCGGGAGCGCGCCGATGTCGTCCATCGTCATATCGGACGAAAGATCTGTGTCATTGCCCCGGGTCGTCACGGTCAGGCCATCGATCGGTGTCGTGACATAACGATCAGGATTGCTGTTTTCGACTTCGATGAGAAGCTCGGTGGCGTTGCCATCGGCATCCTTCGTTACAGCTTCTACGTCGCCCAGTTCGGTGCCGTCGGAGGCTAAGATGTCAGCATCAAGCAACTGGCGTTCGGTCAGACCGAGTGCCACTGGGGCATCCCCGGACGCTCTCGCGCTCTGCTCGGCCTGTGTTTCGATACGGTCCTCAACCTGGTCATCCTGGTCGTTGCAGGCTGACAGGACGAGAGCCGGTGCGAGAAGGAGCGGGACAAACTTGTTCATGTCGATCTCCAATATTGGCAATCTACCCGACAAACGTATGCGGCTGCTTCTCTGTTCCATCAGGTAGTGGCAATCAGTGCGAGCATTGAGGCTTCATCAGGTCTCGCTGCTATGCGGACATTAATCCGTTCCATTTCCACGAATGGAGCTGCAGCGGCCTCTGAAATACAATACACAACACCGTCAAAGGGATTGGCTGATTGGTCGAGGCAGCGCCTCACAACGCAACCAGCGCGTGGCGAATGGATCAGAATTCCCCCGATTCTGTTCAGAGCGGGAAGAGATGCGAGAATTTGCGCAATCGCGATCTCACGCGTCTCGTAGACGGCTATCCGCATTGCGAGATACCCTCTTCGATGCAGGTTGCCAACCAGATCCCCAGCCGCTCGGCGTGCTGAGAGATGCAGAAGCCGGCTCCCGGGCGGAAGAGACTCTACGATCAGGCGCTCCAAGTCGGAAACATTGCCAGCTGCGGAAACGACCTGCGTAAAGCCTGCTTCGACTGCACTCTGAGCCGTTCTATCACCCACAGCGAACACCGGAATGCCGAGCGATTCTTGACTCAGAAAATGGTGGCGCACTCCGTTCATTGAAGTGAACACGATCGCACCGGGTTGGTCGACCAGAGCCTTTGCAGGCAGGCCCTGGACGTTCAGAACAGGCACCACCACCGCATTGTATCCGGCCATTCGCAAGGCGTTGGCCGTTCCTTCGTTATCCGGCGAAGTGCGTGATACCCAAAGCGACGAACGGATCGCCGAATCCCTTAGGCCTGTCGGAGACTGGTCACTCCCTTCCATATCATCGTTCGATGCCGCTAGCTTTCGAAGGCATGATGGTCCCAGCGAGAGGATTGCTACCCCGACCAGCAAGGAGAATGCCTCCTAAAATCAGCGCCAACCCGATCGCATGGAAGGATTGCAGATGTTCGCCGAGGAAAGCGATCGCAAGACCGGCCCCCATAACTGGCATAACGTTCATATACATCCCTGTTCCTGCCGACCCGATAAGCTCAACACCCCTGTTGAAAAAGAGGTAAGCTAGAACAGAAGGGAAAATCGAAACATAGCCGATAGCCAGTAAGCTTTCCTGCCGCAAAACGACATGTCGCCCCGAATTCATCTCTACCGCGTAGAACGGAGCGATCACGACAATACCAACGATGAGCGTCACTGCGAACAGGCTAAGGGGATGGATCATAGGTCTATGCCGCAGCGTCACAGCGTAGACCGCCCACAGGCACACTGCGAGACCGATGATGAGGTCGCCTTCGTTGAAGCTCAAAGTGCCGAGCATTTTGATATTGCCGCTCGCGATGATCCAAAGCACGCCAGTCAAAGCAATCGCAGCGCCAGCTATCTGGCGCAGGGCCATCCTGTCTCCCATCAAGATCGCACCGAGAAACAGGATAACGGCCGGCTGACCCGATTGCAGCAGCATCGCGTTGAGCGCGGTGGTTTCCTGCAATCCGGTGTAAAGCAGCGTATTAAAGGCGCCGATCCCGAGTATGCCGAGCACCAGCAATATCTTCCAGTTCGCCCGTATGACAGGCACATCGCGCCGCAGGTGGCGCCATGCGAATGGCAGGATAATGGCCAAGGCAATCGTCCATCTCCAGAATGCCAGGGCGACGGGAGGAACCAGCTCGCGAGCGGCGCGCGCAACAATCGCATTGCCGGCCCAGAACAGCGCCGTGAACGTAAGAAGCACGTAAGCGCGCGCCCAAAGGCCTACAAAGAAGCGAAACCTGTCTTGCATTACCGACCCCGTCGGAACGCTGCCGCAGGGAGTCAGGCAGCGTGTTCCTCCATCAGTCGCTCAAGACCACGCGAAACGCAGCCGGAGGGATCATTTGCGATGGTGACCGGAACGCCACATTCTGCGGTAATGGCATCAGCGAGGAAACGCGCACAAATCCCGCCGCCTGTGGCGACGACGCGCTCGCTCAACAGGTCAGCAGCAAGATCTGGAGAAATCTCACCCACCACCAGTCGGGCGGCGTCGGCAAACCGTCCGAAGTGTCGTTTCAACACCGGATAAAATTCCGAAACCGGCAGCGCCAAAATTCCTGGAAGCCCGTTGTGAAGCGATCGCCCCTTAATTTCGACTATCTGATCCTCTGAGCAATCTGCTGTCAGGTGCTTCTTCAAATCCTCGGCTGTAATGCGGCCAATGAGGAAATGGTGCTGCAGATGCAGATGCTCGATGATCGCTTCATCAAGGCTCAGACCACCCAGACGGACGGAACGGGAGCGACATTGACCGTCAATAGAAAAGACGGCGATCTCAGTCGTTCCGGCACCACATTCTACGATCATGGAAGCACGGGCTTCGCGAACGGGCAGTCCTGCTCCGACGGCTGCTGCAAATGGCTCACGAACCAGTTCAATGCGTCCAAAACCCGCGTCGTCGGCGGCGGCAAGCAACGCACTCGCTTCCGCTTTAGTGGCATCCGCCGGAATACCGATCATCGCCTGGGGACGCCTCTTGGGTTTTTTGTCGAAAACCGAAGATAGTCCATGCGCAAGCAACGCGGTGGCTGCCTCCAGATCCTGAAGAACACCACGCGCAAGAGGGCGCCGAACTACATGGGTTCCGGGAGCGCGATCAACCATCGCCAGAACGTCCCGGCCTACTGCGATCAGTTTCATCTGACCGGACACGTTCTCATAATAACAGAGGGATGGCTCGTCGAAAACGACGCCCTCGTCTCGGAGGATGATTCGCATGTTGGCAGTGCCGAGATCGATGGCCAGGTCGGGTCCGCGCCTGGATCCAAAGGAAGGAAAATTTATCATTCCCCTTCGATAAGCCTTCCGGTCCAGAAAGTCTCGGAATAGTCGATGAAGCGATTGATCTGATGCTGTTTGACTAAGCGACAGTTCGGGCCCACATGTGGGCGATGGTCCTCTCGCACCGCAATAACCGACATTTCGCGCACGCAGGCCAGCTGCCCGCACGGGCGCACGCCTCGTCTCGACGGCCGTGATCCGGTCCGGGACGAGGCTCCCGGACGATCTAGAGCCCTGCCGCGATGCCTTTGCGGCTTTCAAGCGAGTTATGAAAAATGACCACCTCCACGCTCGGCGATAAGCCGATCATTCACGTTATCGATACCGAAGCCGACGCACTATATGAGCTGGCAATGTCGATCGAGGAACGCAGTCCCGATGTAGCTGGAAAGCTCTGTGAGGAACTCGACCGGGCCAATGTCATGGGCGCCGACGATTTGCCTTCGGACGTTGTTACCATGCAGTCGGAAGTCGAATTCGTCGACGAGCGATCGGGCGACCGACGCAAGGTTCAGCTGGTTTGGCCGCGCGATGCGAACATGGACCAGAACCGACTCTCGGTATTGACGCTCGTGGGTGCCGGTCTGATCGGGATGCAAGCCGGTTCTGCGATCAACTGGCCCGATCGGTCGGGTAAGGAGCGCTCTCTTCGGATCGTCAAAGTGCGACAGCCGACTCGGACAGACCGGGCAGCCTAGCTTCACGCCTGCTCATTTTGCACTCTCGTAAGGGAGCCGCGAGAACCACCGCGTGCCGATCCTTGTGGTCGTTCATCGAACATGCCTCTGGAGCTCCGGATGACGCGCAGGTATGTCGTGGCGCGATATATCAAGGACGATGTATGGCAGACGAGATTGAGGACGAGGATTACAGAACGCTGGCAGAGTTCCGGTTCGAGCTGCGCCGCTTCCAGAGCTTCTCGGAACAGGCCGCCCGATCCGCCGGGTTGACGCCGCAGCAGCACCAGGCGCTGCTGGCCGTTCGTGCTGCGGGCGACACAGGGATGCTGGTCGGCGATCTTGCCGAACGACTCTTACTTAGACCCCATAGCGCGTCCGAACTCGTCCGGCGTCTGGTTGAGCATGGTCTGGCCACGCGCGAACATATCGATGCCGACCGGCGACAGGTGCGGATCGCACTGACCGAGAACGCACGTAGCGTTCTTGCTTCGCTTTCCTATAGCCACCGCACTGAACTGCGTCGGATGCGTCCGCTTCTCAAACGCATGCTGGAAGCACTGTGACGGTGGGCATGTTTGCCGAGCGCCGCGGCCTCGCGGCGTTTCTCCTGGGTTGTGCAGGGGTAACGGCTGGCGTCGTTCTTCATCTGCCGATGTTTATTGCCAGCGCGCCCATGCAATACCGACTGGCGGGCATGCCAATGGATAACGGAATGGTGTTCGGCATGGCAGCGATCGTAGCCGGCGTCCTGATAGCGGGATACGGATTACTGCCAGCGCGAACAGAAATTGCGCAAGATGCTCATGCGGTCACCGTCGCCGCAGCCGATGATGCCCCGCTCGGTCAGGCACACTGGCGCCTGATGACCGTGCTCGTCATTGCGCTGATCATCGATGTGATGAAGCCTGCCACACTCGGCTTCACGATCGATGGCATGATCGACGAATACAAAGTTACGCCCGCTTACGCTGCACTCGTGCCGTTTTCGGCGATTGCCGGGACTGTGGCGGGGTCTATTCTGTGGGGCGCGATCGCCGATATCTACGGGCGCAAAGCCTCGATCCTGCTCTCCGCGGTGATGTTCGTCGGCACCTCGATCTGCGGCGCGATGCCATCGCTCGAGTGGAACATTTTTATGTGCTTTCTGATGGGCCTGGCGGCAGGAGGAATGCTGCCTGTCACGTATGCTCTGCTCGCTGAAACGATGCCTGTGCGCCATCGCGGGTGGGCCTTAGTGCTAGTCGGTGGACTAGGTGCGGTCGGCGGGTATGTCGCGGCGAGTGGTGCCTCAGCACTGCTGCAGCCGATCTTCGGGTGGCGCATCCTCTGGCTGCTCAATCTGCCGACTGGGTTGCTCCTCGTTTGCCTCTGCGCTTTGTTTCCCGAGTCGCCAGCCTACCTTCTTGCTCGTGGTCGCAGAATCGAAGCACAGCGGATCATGCGCGCCTTTGGTGCGCATGCCGAGCTGAAGTCCGAGGCAATAGAAGAAGCGACGACTGCGGCGACGAATTCCAAACCGATGATCGGAACCGTCGTTGCACTCAGCCTTACGGCGCTCGCGTGGGGGCTGATCAATTTCGGGGTCATACTGTGGCTGCCAACCGATCTGGTCGCGCGTGGTTATAGCGTCCAGATCGCCAGTGCGTTTCTCGCTCAGTCAGCGCTCATTGCACTGCCAACGGTATTCGTCGCGGCCGCGCTCTACAGTCGCTGGAGCACAAAGGGCACGGTGCTGATCATGATAGCTTTGACACTGCTTGGGCTATTGGGTGTTTTGTGGCTGGCATGGGTCGGTGGAAGTCCGGTGCTTCCTGTCGCCCTGCTGATCCTCGGATCGAACGGCGTGATCGCGACGTTGCTCCCCTATGCGGCAGAGAGCTTTCCGGTCCGCGTCCGTGGACGGGCTACCGGCTGGGTGGCGGCATGCAGCAAAGGCGGCGGATTGATCGCGCAATTGCTCGGCGTGCTCGCACTCGAACCGGACCTTGCCGAGGCAGCACTGCTGATGCTCGCACCTACGGGCGCGGCCCTAGGTTTGACGTTCTGGTTCGGTCGCGAAACGCGCGGGCGCGACTTGCGCTGTTTGGAACAGGGAGAACGAGTGCCCTGAATGTGGGCCGCGAAGGCAGGGGACTAGGAGAGAGCGCTCGCAATTGGCTGGCGAAGGGTTGCCGTAACGGCGCAAGACGCTCCCGATCGATAGTATGCCTATCAGCACCCCTGCCAAATTTGCCTCGCTTCCCGGAATTGGGTTCAGCAGATGCGCCAGACAATGACATCGAGACAGGTTACCATGCGGCGCATCTTCGATCCGATTCTCGCCGGAGCTACCTTTCGGGATCGGATGCTGGCGTGCGCCGGTGGCATGACGGGTATTGCTCTTACGAGCCTTATTGCATGGTGGATCCTGCGCGATAGCGCGATGATACCCTTGATCGTGGCGCCCATGGGAGCATCCGCCGTTCTCGTTTTTGCCGTTCCTGCAAGTCCCCTAGCCCAGCCATGGCCGGTTATATGCGGCAATACGATTTCGGCCCTCGCAGGTGTATTCTGTGCGCACCTTATTGGTTCGCCCCACGTGGCTGCCGGTTGCGCGGTAGGGCTTGCTATCCTGGCGATGTCCCTCACCCGCAGTCTGCATCCTCCCGGCGGGGCCGCCGCGCTCACGGCGGTTATCGGCGGAGAAGCCATCGGATCTCTGGGATACAGCTTCGCCTTTCTGCCCGTTGCTTTCAATGCAGTATGCTTAGTGCTCGTCGGTGTCCTGTATCATCGCATTTCCGGACATAGCTATCCCCACCAAGCGCGACCGATCGAAGCGCAGGCTGTGCCTCAGCCTGAGTTTGCTTCGCCGCATCCCGACGATATCGATGCCGCACTGACTGATCTGGGAGAAACTTACGATATCAGTTGGGACGATCTGGACCTGATCATTCGCCGGGTTGACTTTCATGCCGCGCGGCGCCGCAGTGAAACGACCCACCGCGGCTTTTTTTCTTCGCAAAAGGTCCGGTAGCGAGAGCTTTTGCAAGAGGCCGGTAACATCCGCGCCTCTGCTCTGCTGGCGCCTAAACGATTGCTACTCACCGCTTGTTAGCATCTTCGCTCATATCCTATCGATATGCGCTGGACGATTTACCTCGCCATTCTTCTTTCGCCCACAGCTTTGGCTGCACAGACATATACGGGCCCTGTCGATGTTATCGATGGTGATACTTTGGCTATGACAGGCGAGCGGTTTCGACTGCTCAGAATCGACGCTCCGGAGTTGGATCAGACCTGCGCCCTGGGGCAGTGAAATATGGGAATGCGGAAAAGAGGCCGCCGCGCTCTTGGCAGGCTTGACTGCGGGCAAGCAGATTTCATGCGAACAGATAGAGCGGGACAGCTATCGTCGCATAATCGCAATTTGCAGATCCGGAGGGGTAGATCTTTCCGAAATTATGGCGTCGACGGGCATGGCGATCACGCTGCCGCAATTCAGCGACACCTACGTCTCTGCGGAGGCCGACGCGAGGACCCGTCGGGTAGGTATCTGGGGGTCAACGTTTGAGGCACCGGTGATTTATCGCGCAGCACGGCCGGAACAATACGCGCAGCGAGCTCAAGCCGACCAGCCGGAAGCGGTCGGGCAGGCGCCGCCGGCCTCCAACGAAGTGTATTATCGCAACTGCGCAGCGGCCCGAGCCGCTGGGGCCGCACCATTGTATCGCGGACAGCCTGGCTATCGGCCACAGATGGATGGCGACAGCGATGGGATTGCTTGCGAACCTTATCGGCGGCGGTAAGTTTGGCAATGGGCCTGCAATTTGGCTTTGGGATTGGCCTAAGAGGATGGGTCTACGGCCCTCCCGGTCTCGCGCTGAAAATCTAGAAAATCGGACATCGCGCCCACGAGGGTCGCTGGAGCCCCACGTGCTTTCTCGGAACCGCATACCCCCGGGGGGTGTAGGTTCCAATAGAGGAGGCGCAAATGGCCAACGAAAATTCGACCTCAACCGAACAGGCTCACCAGAGCAAATGGCCGACGTTCGCGGCGATGATCGCGACATCGATCATGACGATGTTCGTGCTCAAATACTCGAACGTCTACGAGGCCGGGCACATTTGGTTCAGCCAGACCCGCATGTGGATGGCGCTGATGATGGGCATGGCGATGATCGTCATCATGCTTGGCTTCATGTGGGGCATGTATCGCACGTTCTTGACAAAAATGCTGGTCATGACCGGGGCAGTGATCGGCTTCGCGCTGTTCCTGTTTCTTGCTCGCAGCCAGACGACGGTGGACGACCAAGCCTATATGAAGGCGATGATCCCGCACCACTCGATCGCGGTGCTGACCAGCCGCCGCGCGCAGATCTCGGACCCGCGTGTGCGCGAGCTGGCCGATGCGATCATCGAGGCGCAGGTGAAGGAAATCGCGCAAATGGAGCTGCTGCTCGAAGACATCGAGGCGAACGGCGAGCTGGGCGACGGGACGCCGCTGCCGCCCCGCACCGCCGACCTCACTCCAAAGCTGCAAGCCGAAGCCGAGACCGCGATCGGGCGAGAAGTGACGCCGGAGATGCGCGAGGAGCTGGATTCCGCGCGGTGATCATACCGCGATCCAGCCGAGCGCCTTGGCACCCATCCACAGGCCCATGCCGATCATGAACAGGTTCTCGGTCAGCGAGACGAAGCCGAGCGGCACATTGCTGTTGCCGCCCACGCAGGCGCATTTGAGTTCGCGCTTGTCGATATAGACGGCCTTGAACACGCTGACCGCGCCGATCGTGCCGATGAACAGCGATGCCGGCACCGAGATAATCGGCAGGGCGTGCGCGACCATCAGCATCCCGGCGAGCGCCTCTCCGAAAGGATAGACGAAGCCGTAAGGCACCCAGCGCCGCGCCAGCAGGTCGTAGTTCAGGAACATCGTCGAGAAGCTGCGCACGTCCTGCAACTTCTGGATCGCCAGCAGGGCCATCGACAGGCTCACGAACCATTCGATCGCCTGGACGGTAAAGATGGTGTCGAAGACATACCAGCTTATCGCCAGGCCGAGCAGGAAGGCCACGCCGAAGATCGCGATGACCGGCTGGTAGCTCGTCTCGCCTTCCTTCGGCTGGCTGCGCGACTTGCCGAAATATTCTCGCAGGTCGTCGTAGCCGCCGATCCGCTTGCTATCGATGAAGGTCTGCGGCGTGGTCTCGACCCCGTGCTTTTCCTTGAAAGCGTCGGTCTCCTCGCGCGTGGTCAGGTGATGATCCTCGATCGCGAAGCCTTCGCGCTTCAGCAGGTCCACGGTCTTGAGACCATAGGGACACAGATGGTCGGGCATGACCATCCGGTAGACGGTGGCTTTCTTCGTGCTCATCAGTGCCTCGCCGGGTAGCTGGCCCAGACGCTGCGGCCTTCGGGCCCAAAGGCGATGACCTGGAACGCCTGCCGGTGGTTGCCGTGCTCCATTCCCGGCGACCCCATCGGCATCCCGGCAACCGCAAGGCCCTTTACACCTGTCGGACGTTCGGCGAGCAGCCGCTCGACATCGGCCACAGGCACGTGGCCTTCGATTACGTAGCCTTCGACGATCGCGGTGTGGCACGATTGCAGATCGCCCGGCACACCGTTCTCGGCCTTCACCGACGCCATGTCGGGATGATCGACCGAGGTCACGTCGTGCTCGTCGCTCTCCTCGACATGCTGTGCCCATGCGAGGCAGCAGCCGCAATTCGCGTCGCGATACATGGTGAAGCTGGCCGCCTGCGCAGCGCAGGCCGTCAGCGCGGTGCCCAAAAAGAGCGAGCCGGCCAGGGTGCGACGAGCAATCGCGGAACGGAGCAGGGAAATCATCGCAGTCTCCTCGATGGAATAAGGGTCTTGATCTTGGGTGGGCATCGGCATCGGCATAGGCGATGCGGCTTCTAACGCTTCGCCTTCTCGAACAGGGTCACCAGCTCCTCGAACTTCTCGCGCTGTTCGGCCTCGTCGCCGCTTGCGATCGCCTCCGCCACACAGCACGCGGCGTGATCCTTCAGCACCTGCGTCTCGACCTTGCCGAGTGCGGACCGGATCGCCTGGATCTGGTGGAGGATGTCGATGCAGTAGCGATCGTCCTCGATCATCTGCGCCACACCGCGCACCTGCCCCTCAATCCGGTTGAGCCTATTGATCTTCGCGGTCTTCGCGTCTGCCATGGTCCAAAGTCCGGTTGAAATACCCTGTGGGGGTATATACAGCTTCCTGCAGAACTTCAATCGGAAGCTTGCCCCCATGGCCCCCATCTCTCGTCGCAACCTGATCCGCAGCACTGCCGCACTGGCAGCAGCCAGCGCACTTCCGATGCCCGCCTGGGCAAGGGGACAGTCGCTGACGCATGCGAAGAGCGGCTTCGGCGAGGTATCGGGCGAGGACATCGAGCTTGCGATCGGCAACCATCACTTCACGACCGGCGGTTGCTCGGGGCACGCGGTGGCGGTCAATGGCACCGTGCCGGGTCCGCTCGTCCGCTTGCGCCAGGGCCAGACCGCGCGCCTGCACGTCACCAACAATCTCGACGAGGACAGCTCGATCCACTGGCATGGCCTGCTGGTGCCCTTCCAGTTCGACGGCGTGCCGGGCGTCAGCTTCCCCGGCATCCGCCCCGGCGAGCGTTTCACCTACGAATTCCCGATCCGCCAGAGCGGCACCTACTGGTGGCACTCGCACTCCGGCCTGCAGGAGCAGGCGGGGCACTATGGCCCCATCATCATCGAGAGCGACGAGCCGGACCCGCGCTACGACCGCGACTACGTGGTGCTGCTGAGCGAGTTCAGTCCGATACATCCGCACGAGATCATGCGGAAACTGAAGGTGGGCGAGCACTATTTCCAGCGCCAGATGCTGACCTCGACCGAGGGCGAAATGCCCGGCGAGATGCGGCGCATGTGGGGCAAGATGCGGATGAACCCGCGCGACATCTCCGATGTGACGGGCAGCACCTACACTTTCCTCATCAATGGTCACGGGCCGCAGGACGACCTGCAATTGGCGTTCAAACCGGGCGAGCGCGTGCGGCTGCGTGTCATCAACGGGTCCGCAATGACCTTCTTCAACGTGCGCATACCTGGCGTGCCGATGACCGTCATCGCAGCCGACGGGCAGGATGTGGACGAGGTGAAGGTGGACGAGTTCCAGATCGGCGTCGCCGAGACCTATGACGTGATCGTTACCCCGCCCGATGGCAGCCACTCAATCGTGGCCGAAGCGATGGATCGCAGCGGCATGGGTGTCGCGAGCCTGACGAGCCACAAGGGCCACCGTGCCACTCCACCGCCGCTGCGCGAGATCCCGACGCTGACGATGGCCGATATGGGCATGATGGACCATTCGGGCATGGAGGGGATGGAAGGCATGGGTGGCATGGGCCACTCGATGCGGGACAAGTCGCTCGTGCCGGATGATGTCGAGGTTGGGCCCGGCGTGGACATGATCGCGCCGATGCCGATGGACCGGATGGATTTCCCCGGCCTCGGTCTCGACAGGGTGAGCCACCGGGTGCTGCGCTACACCGATCTCAAGGCCAGACGGATGAACCCGCACCGGACGGTCGAGCGTGAGATGGAAATCCACCTCACCGGGAACATGGAACGCTACATGTGGTCGTTCGACGGCAAGAAGTTCACTGCCGTGACTGATGATCCGATCCGCTTCGGCTTCGAAGAACGCGTGCGCGTCAAGCTGGTCAACCAGACCATGATGGCGCACCCGATCCACCTGCACGGCCATTTCTTCGAACTGGTCAACGGCGCCGACCACATGCACCAGCCCTTGAAGCATACGGTTATCGTGCAACCGGGTGGCACCGCGACTTTCGACCTGACCGCAAATGAGCCGGGCGACTGGGCCTTCCACTGCCACCTGCTCTATCACATGCACGCAGGCATGATGCAGGTTGTGACGGTGCGGCCCTTCCCCGAAGGAGACGGCGCATGATCCGCGCCATGCTGCTCGCCGGCTCGATACTGACGGCCACTCCGCTCGCCGCGCAGGACCATTCGTCACACGGCGATAAGCCTTCCGCGCAGCCCGAGATAGACCACTGCGCCATGGGCCATGTGCCGCCCGAGAAATGTCCGCCAAAGGACGAGCCGCAACCCGCGCCTGAACCGGAAATGGACCATTGTGCGATGGGCCACCTTCCGCCGGAGCAATGCCCCCCGAAGGATCGCCAAGAGGAAGACAAGCCCACGGCCGGCGGCATGGCGGGCATGGATCATGGCTCGCACGGAGGGATTACCGACAAGTCCGTGCCCGGTGCAGCACCCGAAGAGGCCATCCCTGCGCGAGCGTTCGACGGGCCTCGCCACGCAGCCGACGCCATCTGGGGTCGTGAAGCGATGGAGCCGTCGCGCGAACAGCTCGCCCGCGAGAACGGCGGCATGACCACCGGCATGGTCCTGATCGAACGGCTCGAAGCGCGCATCGCGACCGATGGTGGCGAACACGGCTATGTGTGGGACGTGCAGGGCTGGTATGGCGGCGACATCGACCGTTTCGTCCTCAAGACCGAAGGCGAAGGCGGGTTCGGCGGCGAACTGGAAGACGCCGAGATCCAGGCGCTCTACAGCCGCGCGATCGGACCGTTCTTCGATTTGCAGGCGGGGGTGCGGTTCGATCCCGAACCCGATAGCCGAACGCATCTCGTGGTCGGCGTGCAGGGCCTCGCGCCGTATATGTTCCACGTCGATGGCGCGCTGTTCCTGTCCCACCGAGGCAACCTGACCGCGCGGGTCGAGGCCGAATACGATCAGAAGATCACCCAGCGCCTGATCCTCCAGCCCCGCATCGAGGCCGAATTCGCGGCGCAGGACATCCCCGAGCGCGAGATCGGCGCAGGCGTTACCAAGATCGAGCCGGGGCTACGCCTGCGATACGAGATCGCGCCCGAGTTCGCTCCTTATGCAGGCATCGAATACGAAGCGAAGGTGGGCGAGACCGCTGACATCTCCCGCGCGAACGGAGCCGAACCTGATGGGCTGAAGGCCGTTGTTGGTCTGCGCGCCTGGTTCTAGTCCGATTGGCGCGCGACCGCTTTCGAACGACGGAACAGAGGCCGTCAATGTGGCAATGAGGGCGCTTTGCTGACTGGCAGCTCGCGCTGGTAGCGGCTTATGGGCCGAAGGCACACCGACAGCTTTCGTGATGTATCGTGCGGAAGCGGACGGTTCTGCTGCGCCCTCTATGTCGTTTGGCACCCATCATCATGCGATGTCCGTCAGCTCGCGCTGCTCGTCGCTGGTCACGTTTCGACGCAGGCGATCCCACCACTTTTTGCGCCACCTGCGCTCATCGTCCGATCGATTGAGCACGAGCCGCGCAATCGCAGGCAGGACGAAGAGCGTGAGCGCGGTCGCGGTAATCAACCCGCCGATCACGACTGTGGCGAGCGGACGCTGCACTTCCGCGCCAGTGCCGGTCGCAAGGGCCATAGGCACGAAGCCGAGCGAGGCCACCAACGCTGTCATCAGCACCGGTCGCAACCTCGCCAATGCGCCATCGGTGATCGCCTCATCGAGAGGCAGTCCCTTGTCGAGCCGCTGGCGTATCGCGGTCATCATCACGAGCCCGTTCAATACCGCGACACCCGATAGGGCGATGAAGCCCACGGCGGCGGACACCGAGAACGGCATCCCCCGTAAGGCAAGCGCGAAAACCCCGCCTGCCAGTGCCATCGGGATCGCACTGAAGACCGCGAGTGCCGGAACCCACCCGCCGAGCGCCATGTATAGGAGCAGCAACACCAGCGCGAAGCAGACCGGAACAACGAGAGCCAGCCTCGCCTGCGCGGCCTGGAGGTTCTGGTATTGTCCGCCCCATTCGATGAAGGATGCGGCCGGCAGTTCGACGCTTTCGGTGACGCCTGCTCGGGCCTCCTCGACGAACGACCCGAGGTCGCGTTCGCGCACGTTCGCCGACACGATCACCAGTCGGCGACCCTGCTCCCGGCGAACCTCGGCGAGACCATCGACCACCTGGAAATCCGCCAGCGTGCGAAGCGGGACCGTGACCCCGCTTTCGAGGACTATGGGCAGAGCGCCGAGCTGATCGAAATCGTCCCGGGTCGCATCGGCGAGCCGCACGACGACATCGAACCGGCGGTCACCCTCGAACACCAGGCCGGCGGGGCGGCCGCCCAGCGCGATGGCCACGGACTGCGCGACCTCCTCCACGGTCAGACCATAGCGGGCAATCGTCGGTCGATCGAAGGCGATGTCGAGCGTGGGGAAGCCGGTGACCTGCTGGACCTTGACGTCGGCAGCACCCTCGACGCCGCGAAGCACCCCGGCCACTTCTCCGGCTGACCGGGTCAGCGAAGTGAGGTCGTCTCCGTAGAGCTTGACCGCCACGTCGCCGCGGACACCCGCGATCAGCTCGTTGAAGCGCAGTTCGATGGGTTGGCTGAACTCGTAGAGGTTGCCGACCAGACCGTTGAGCGATTCTTCCATCTCGGCGACAAGTTCGTCCTTCGACAGGTCGGGATCGGGCCACTCCTCGCGCGGCTTCAGGATGACGTATGCATCGGACGCGTTCGGCGGCATCGGATCGCTCGCGACCTCGGCCGTGCCGGTGCGCGAGAAAACCAGTTCTACTTGTGGGAAGGTCTCGAGCCTGTCCTCCACCTGTCTCTGCATGGCGAGTGATCGTTCGAGCGAGGTCGACGGTATCCGCAGCGACTGAACCGCGATGTCGCGTTCATCCAGCTGCGGTGTGAACTCGCTGCCGAGGAAGGTGAACACGAAAGCCGCTACGGCGAAGAGCCCGGCGCCCGCACCGATCACCGGCCAGGGACGTGCGATGGCGCGGCGCACCGCCGGGCCATAGCGTTCCTTCGCCATCCGAACGGGCTTGACCTCCTTCTCGGTCAGCTTGCGATTGAGGAGCACCGCGATCATCGCCGGCACGAAGGTCAGGGACAGCACGAAGGCGGAGGCGAGTGCCAGCATGACCGTGATGGCCATGGGCGAGAACGTCTTGCCCTCGACCCCCGTGAAGGTGAGAAGCGGCGCGTAGACCAAGAGGATGATCGCCTGACCGTAGACGGTCGGCTTGATCATCTCCTGTGCAGCCAGCCGTGTCTCCGTCAGCCGTTCGCCGAGGCTGAGCAATCTGCCTTCGCGGTGCTGTCTGGCGGCGAGCCGCGCGACGCTGTTCTCGACGATGATAACGGCGCCATCGACGATAAGCCCGAAGTCCAGTGCCCCGAGGCTCATCAGGTTGCCCGAGACACCAAGCCTGTTCATTCCCACGGCGGCCATCAGCATGGATATCGGAATGACCAATGCTGCGATGATCGCAGCACGGATATTGCCGAGCATCAGGAACAAGACTGCGATCACCAGAAGCGCGCCCTCGACGAGATTCTTCTCGACCGTGGCGATGGTCGCATCGACGAGCGACGAGCGGTTGTAGACGATCTCGGCGACCACTCCGGCAGGGAGCGAGGCGCGGACTTCTTCCAGTCGCTCGGCCGAGGCGGCAGCCACGGTGCGGCTGTTCTCGCCGCTGCGCATGAGGACCGTGCCCACGACCGCTTCTTCTCCATTGAGCGAGGCAGCACCGGTTCTGAGGTCGCCGCCGATGCGAACCGAGGCGACATCCCCGATCCGGATCGGAACGCCCTCGCGGGTCGCGGCCACTGCCTGTTCGATGTCCTGTGTGCCCCCAAGTCGCGCATCGACGCGGACGAGCAGAGCCTCTCCGGCACGATCGACAAAATTGGCGCCTTCGGCGAGGTTCGCCGCTTCCAAGGCCTCGATCAGGGAGTCGAACGACAGGCCGTAGCCGGTGAGACGAGCAGGATCGGGCTGGACGAGGAACTGTTTCTCATAGCCGCCGATCGAGTCCACGCCCGCCACCCCGTCGATGGAGCGCATGAGCGGAGCAACGACCCAGTCCTGCACCGTGCGAAGATAAGCTGCCTTCGCGACCTCGGTGTCGAGGCGATCGCCGCGTTCGGTGATGAAGCTCCCGTCCGGCTGCCACCCTGTTCGACCAACCTTGGGCGCATCGCGACCTCCCGGATACTCGTATTCGATCGTATACATGAGCACTTCGCCCAGGCCGGTCGAGATCGGTCCCATCGTAGGCTCCGCTCCCTCCGGCAGCGACGCACCGATCGGGGCTAGCCGTTCGTTCACCTGTTGGCGCGCGAAGTAGATGTCAGTGCCTTCTTCGAAGATCGCAGTGACCTGGCTGAAGCCGTTACGCGAGATCGAGCGGGTCATCTCCAGCCCCTCGATCCCGGCAAGCCCGGTCTCGATAGGGAAGGTCACCTGCGTCTCCACCTGCGAGGGAGAGAGGGCAGACGCGCTGGTGTTGATCTGCACCTGCGTGTTGGTGATGTCCGGCACCGCATCGATCGGAAGGCGCAAAAGGTTCATGGCACCGTAGATGGCTGCGAAAACGGTGAGGACGATGACCGCCCAGCGGAACCGCACGGCGATGTCGAGGATGGCCCCGATCAAACCGTGGCGATGGCTGGCCGTATCGGTGTGGGTATCCACAGCGGGCTCGTTCTGAGTCTCAGTGACCATGAGTCGCGCCCTCCTTCCCGAGTTCGGCCTTGAGCAGGAAGGCATTGGCGACAGCTATCTGCCATCCCTCCTGAAGGCCCGAAAGGATCGTCACTTGACCAGCGGATCGTGTCCCGAGCTCCACGTCGCGAGCTTGGAAGCCGGTCTTCGTCCGGACGAAGACCACGTCGCGTCCTTCGACCACCTGGATAGCGTCTTCCGGCACCGCGATACGGTCGCGGTCGATTTCGCCCGAAGGCATGATCCGTGCCTGAAGGAAGGCACCCGGCTGAAGCCCCGGAACGCCGCGTGATAACGACAGGACCGCGGTCGCACTGCGGCTCTCCGGATCGAGCGACGGCGTCACCGAACGAACCCGGGCGCCGATTTCCCGACCGTCGCCGACCACCAGCACGGCCTCGTCACCAGGTTGGATACGAGAGGCTTCGGCTGAAGGCAGAGCCACCTCGATCTGGAGGCCATTGGGATCGACCACGCGGTAGAGTTCCTCGCCGGCATCGACGAAGGCCCCGAGCACAATCGGTGCCGCGGTGATCCTGCCAGCCAAGGGAGAGGTGACCGCCAGCGAACGCCCGTCGCCGCTGACGCCAGCTGCCGCCACCGCGGCCTGCGCCCGCTGAAGTTCCGAACGTGCTACGCTGAGATTGGCCCGCGCGGCTTCCAGATCCTGGCGGGCCGTGACGTTTGCTTCGAACAACCGCCGTTCGCGTTCGTAGGCGGCCGACAGCTCGCCCACCCGCGCACGCGCGGCACTGAGCTGCGAGGCGAGAGCCGCAGCGTCCGCGCTCTCAATGCGTGCTACGGTCTCGCCGCGCGCCACATAGTCGCCCAGCGTCTTGCCCACCGAGCGGACCACACCCGAAGCGCGGGCGTCGATGCGGGCGGTGGAAGTGGGGCTCGCCGCCACTGTCGCCGGGAAGACGAGCTCAACGGCGGCTCCAGACCGGACGGCGGCCAGCTGTATCCCGGCCTCTCGGATCTGCTCGTCGGTTAGAGCCACCACACCTTCGGGCATCTCGCCAGCGGCTTCGTCATGCGCATGGTCATCCGCCTCAGCGCCCGGCCAGAAGATCAGCACCAGGGCGGCGACCGCGATCACGATACCGACGATGATCACCAGCTTTCTGCGTGTCATTGATGTATCCTTCATTGTGCGGCCAGCCCCATCAGTTCGGATGCGGCCAGGCCCTTCTGTTCGCGGGCGGCGATGAGCGCCTCGCGGATCGTGTCGCGTGCCTCTGCGGCTGCGAGAACTTCGATCAGGGGAAACCGTCCGTTGCGATATCCGATGCGAACGAGGCGCAGCGCCTCCTCCGCCTGCGGGAGCGATGTCTGCGACAGGGTTTCGACGCGCGCTTCCGCACCAAGATACCTTGCCCGGGCCGTGGCGACCGCCTGCTCGTAATCCGCGAGAGCCACCGCTTCGCGGGCATTCGCTGCCCGCAACCGAGCTTCGGCAGCAGCGATGTTGCCTTGGTTCCGGTCCCGGAAAGGAAGCGGGATCGACACGCCGACGAGAAACGCGTTGTCGCCGCTTTCTCCGAAGCGCCGCACGCCCGCAGAGACCGTCGGATCGGGAATCCGCAGGCTCCGCTGCCGCTCGATCTCCGCCGCCGCAGCAGTGCTCTCGGCTCGCGCGACCCTGTAGGTGAGGCTTTCCTGCGCCTCGGACATCAGCGAAGCGGGCGGAAGGATATCCGGAAATTGCGCCGGAACGAGCGGCGCTTCACCGCCGGCCCATAGAGTTGCGAGCGCTGTTCGAGCCGACAGGCTCTCCGCCTCTGCCTCAACCAGGCTCGCGCGCGCTTCGGCAAGGGCCGCATCCGCCCTCAATGCGCGCAGAGGCGGTTCGCGGCCGACCTCAACAAGGACACCAGCAATGCGAGCCAGTTCCTCGTTTCGCGCCACGACATCTTCGGCAAGGTCGACCCGCGCAGCCGCTGCAGCAGCTGCGAGATATCGCTCGCGCACCAGCTGTCCCAGTTCGACCGTGGTAAGGTCGGCCCTGAGAGATGCCAGTTCGGCCTGGGCTTCGGCCGCACCGATCCGCGCAGATCGCTTGCCGCCGAGTTCGAGACGCTGGCCGACGGAGAGCGTATATTCGGTAGACTGGAGACCCGAGAATGCGCCGCTGCCGGCGACGTTCTCGACGTCGAACGAGATTTCGGGGTTGGGGCTCAGACGAGCCTGATCGACAAGCGCGACCGCCGCGTCTGTTTCAGCGCGGGGCCCCACGAGGCGGGGGTTGGTGATGGCGGTATCGGCCTCAGTGGCGACCCCGCTGAGTTCAAGGGCGTCGTCGAGCGTGACGACACGCGGGTCCTGCGCGCTGGCAGGTTCCGTGGACAGGGCGAGTATCAGCCCCCAGACGGGGGCTGCTCGCCACGACATGGCGAACATGAATGGGTATTCCTCTGCTGACGTTCAGTTAGCGTCGGAAAACAAGTCCGACGCGCGGCCAACGTCAGGCGCGAGGAGGTGGCGTTGCTAGTTCGGTGACATTGGAAGCGAACGAGAGCTGGTCACTGAAGTTTGGGACGCCCATGGCCGACCCCGAAGCAATGACGTCAGACGGCCGCCCAACAGCCTGCGAAGAATGATGGCAATGGCCATGAGCGCACGCACCGTGCTTCTCCGGTCCACTATCATCATTGCCGGGCGAGCCATGCTGCGCGAGCTGGGATGCTACCGGAGGCTCTCCTGCGCATTCGGCCGCTTCCGCCACCGGAGCCCACAGGACACCGAATGCGGTGCACAGCGTGATCAGCTGTAGCAAGAGGGAGCGGGCGAAGAGCCGGGTCACAGCGTGTCCGGTAGCATTGGCGGCTTGGCTGCGAAAGAACTATCTCTCGAAACGGAATGTGATTTCATAACAAAACCATCGATCTACTTCGAGCCACAAACATCTTGAGCTGGCGATTGACCAAGCACACGGATGATCTGCGGCTCTATTTCCATCCGAGCGAATGCGCTTACATTCGAACGACCACTGTTTCCTATTGGAAGTCTCCCGGTGATGTTGCCTATGGGGGCAAGGGAAAGCCTGAATATCTGACCGCGAACCTCGCGCCAATCACGCGTCCTCCATGCAAGCTGAAGCATGCGCCAATGTGAAATGCAGTGCGGCTTCAAACGTTCTTGGGCCACGATGTGGGCCCGCTCGAGATGGTGCCAGGCTTCCTCGAACTTCTTCTCCTCCATGGCCTTGGCCGCGCATCGGTATTCCTCTGCGAGGAATTCATCCCTGCTGGGAATTGCACCCCTATCCATGAGCTAGTTCCTCGCGTGCCTGGCCGAAGACTTCGACGCTGCCCCAGATCGCCAGCCCCGCCATGATCGCCGCCACAAGTAAATCGGGCCATGCCTGTCCTGTGCCGAACACCCCTAACGCCGCGCCCAGGACCGCAATGTTGCCGATCGCGTCATTGCGCGAGCAGATCCAGACGCATCGCATGTTGGAATCGCCCTCGCTGTAACGGAACAGCAACAGCGCGACGAATACGTTGGCCACCAACGCCAGCGTGCCGATCACGCCCATGGTCTGGGGCTCCGGGTTCGATCCAGCGACAAGGCCGTAGATTGCATAGCCGATCACCCATACGCCGAAAGCGAGCATGGTCGCGGCCTTCATCAGCGCGGCCTTGGCACGCCAGGAAAGCGCTAGGCCCGCAACTCCAAGGCTGATCGCATAGTTGGCCGCGTCGCCGAGGAAGTCGAGCGCGTCAGCTTGAAGAGCACGCGAGTCCGCTGCGACCCCAGCAACGATCTCCACTACGAACATCGCTGCGTTCGCGATCAGCGCGATCCAAAGTATCAGGCGCCAGCGTGGATTGTTGTGCGCAATGTCATTGAGTTCGGGTGTCTGGCAGCAGGACTTGCTCATGCCGCTCTCCTTGCAACGTTCGAGTCGCAGGAACATATGCACCTTGTAGCAACTACAAGGTCAAGCGATGCGTATCGGAGAACTGGCAAGGGCAACCGGCACGAAGGCGGCAACGATCCGCTACTACGAGCGCGAGGGTGTCCTGCCAGCGGCAGACCGGACCGAGAGCAATTACCGCGATTATTCCGACGAGCATTTGGCGACGCTCTCCTTCGTGCGTCGGGCGCGCGAGCTCGGGTTCAGCATGGCGCAGGTTCGCGAACTGCTCGCCCTGTCCGATCATGATGAAAAGCCGTGCCAAGACGTCGACCAGCTAGCTCAACAGCAACTGGCCGAAGTCGAGCGCAAGATTGCCGATCTCTCCGCGCTGCGCGACGAGCTGGGACAGATGTTACGGTCCTGTCAGGCGGACAAGATCGGTGAATGCCAAATCATCGGAAGCCTGGGGCGCCATAGCGTAGTGTAAGACTTCGATGGCCATCCGCTTGCTAGGTCACTGACGGCGAAAAGGGTCCGCCATCGCATCCTAGTGCCTCCTCGCCAGTCTGGTTGGTTGTCCTTGTAGAGGAGATATGGATTGCACCGCCCGCCAGATTTGCGGGGGGGGGGAAAACCAGCCGCGGCGACGACGTGGTTTCCGTTCCGCCCGACCGGCGACGCTTCGAGACCCAGCGCGGTTGCGATCATCGTGATGATCCCGAGAAGTGCCCCTGCGTCCCGCCAGAACAGCGATTCCCAATGTTGGTAACACGCTTCGTAGCGTCGACGATCACCGATGAATTGAAGTGTGATCCCGTGCTTCGAACTCAAAATCTCGTCTATCTCGTTCCGATTGAGCGAGATGGCGCTTTCGAAAGAGGAGGAGCTCCGAAGTTCGTGTGCTTCAGGATCGTATAATCCGCACCAAGACGAGCCGTCGACGGGCAGACAGGCGATGCCGAGCGAGTGGAGCCCCCCTGCGGACGGGGCCGCGCGGCTCTCCCACTCGCCGAACCTCGAATTACGGCTCCGTTCTCGAAGAAGCATTGCATGCCATAGAACAGAGGACAGTTCGTGCTCGCTGACAGAACCTCCCAGCGCGGAGCGGCGCCGAGCCAACACCTCGAAGAAACCGTCAGAACCGGTCAGGATCCGCCGGGTCAGGGGGATAGCGTGCTCGAACGCCGGCCAAGATCTCATCGGAGCTGCTACGCCCGCGATCGGTCGAGGCTCGTCAAAGATCCCCATACACGTTCGCGATCACTTCCGCGTTCTTGTAGCAGCCCCTGCAGTCGCCGCAGGCCAGGTCGCCCCTGTGACAGGAATGCGCCCATGCAAGGACGGATCGCGGAACCTTCGACTTTACGATCAGCTCTTCGGTGGACATCCCGATCGCGGGCGCTGTCACGTTAAGTCCTCCTTCTTGCCCGGACATCTACTCCGCCAGGCACACTTGTGCGCACCGCCCTACACGTCGGTCAATTCGTTTGCGGGAATGATCCTATCCCCGAAACCCATCTTTCGAGGCTCCCGCCCTCCGACTTGGCGCAAATCGTTTCATCGGGAATGCGCAACCTCTATCAATGGCAAGATCACTTTCAATCATGGGTAGCCTGTGAAGCCAACAAGCGGCGAGATGATCACAGCCGCTACTCCGCCTTAAATCGCTCCTTGAGATTATTCGCTCGCCAAATCGAAAAAGAACCGGGCGGTAAAAAGCTGATTGCGAACGTCCTACCCGGCTTTGTCCTCGGCGCCTCCAACGCAGCCGAACCCATCGGCGCTCACTACTCAATGGCCGCCGCGAAGAAACGCCTTCACTCCGACTACAACAGGATCAGGATGCTGTGCGACAAAGGTCTTATCAAGAATTCGGCTTTTGAGCGGAGCGATGGCACAGTGTCCCGGATGTTGCTTGATGCCGGGCGCGTAGATCAGATCGCTTACGACTTGGATCGAGCAGTGCATCATTGGGAGTTCTGGAAAGCCTTCCGCTTGCCATCCTATGCAATCGAGCAACTGATCTGTCTCGAAGTAATCGAAGGCATAACCGATCCGGCGATCGTGGCGTTGCGCAATGAAGCGATGATCCCAAGAGGCGAGCTCGATCAATTGACACACTCTATAAAAAGGCGCGCACGAAAAAGCTCACCTCCGTCGTCCGCCCAATCACTAAGAGTTCTCTCCCATGAGTTTGGCGGAAGGTTGAAGCCATGGGGCGTGATCTGGAAAGCTCTTATCAACGGGGACTTGCCATTCTGGACCAGGCGTGAGGGCAGTTCGACACAACACATCCTTGTGCAGCCGGAGGCCTGGGCAAACTTCAGAGCGATGCCGTTCGACAAGCGCTCCTTCCCGGATTTCCCCTTCAAGACCTTCATGAACAACTGTGACTTGAGTGAGATCCTCAATCTCCAGCCCAAGGAAACCATCGCGATAAGGCAGGCTGGCTTGATTGAACCGAGAGTCTACAAACTCACCCTGAGATACGAGGTCGAAGATGTCCTCCATCTAGCGGTTCGCTACGTTTCGACGACCGAACTCATGCGACGCTCCGGGCAGACCAAGAAGATTG
The DNA here is from genome assembly GCF_964222115.1 of Alteriqipengyuania sp. Classification (NCBI taxonomy): domain Bacteria; kingdom Pseudomonadati; phylum Pseudomonadota; class Alphaproteobacteria; order Sphingomonadales; family Erythrobacteraceae; genus Alteriqipengyuania; species Alteriqipengyuania sp. Next base: position 25,901 of record NZ_CAXQBM010000082.1, on the reverse strand, counting down.
TGATCCAAAGGCTCGAAGACGGAGGTGTAGAATCCTCGTCTTGTCTCTGGGAGCGCGCCGCAGCGGAAGCTGCCGTTCTGCCGTCCTGAAAGGCCTAGGATTAGACTGGAAAAATCAGGTTTTTTATCGCCTTATGCAATTTTAAGCCTGTAACAGTGTAGGGCCTGCTTCCACGGTATTAGCTCACGGGGGAGCAACCGGCCGTTTTCGGACCGGTGGTGGCATCCGGGTTGCGCAGCGCCAGCCAATTCGCCGGTCAAGACGCTGGGCAGAATGTCACTCTTTGCATTTGCCCGACTTCTTCTTCTTACCCTTCTTCTTGCCTTTGCCTTTGCCTTCGCACTCGGCCTCATCCTCCTCATCGCCTGAGGAACCGCCCCCTCCACCAGAGGTGCCAACGCGCGAACTGCCACCGCCTGAGGTTGAGGTTGAGCTGAACTGCCACCGTTGCTCCCGCCAGAGCTGGCGTTGTCGCCACCCGAGCTCGCATTGCTCGGCCCCGAGCCGCCCTTGTCATCACCGCTCGATTTCTTGCTGCTCGATTCCTTACTGCTGGAACCGCCACTGCTGGAGCTGCTGCTGGATTTGGAGCTGCTCCCGCCCGAGCTCGAGCCGGTGCTGCTGGAACCGCCGCCGGATGTGCCGCCGGTCGAACCGCCATTGCTGGCGCCACCAGTGCTGGAGGCGCTCGAGGTCTGGGAAAAGCGATCGCTGGTCGATGTGAAACTTGCCGAGGTTTCCGTACCCAGAGAATTCAGAACGACCAGCGAACCGGAAGCCAGCAGCGCTAGGAGGAGCACATACTCGACCACTCCTGCGCCTTTCTCGTCGTGCCACAATTCTCGCAAGGCGTTTGCCATCAATCCCTCCGAATTGAGGGTCCTTCGTGCCATGCAGCAATGAAAGAAATGATAAGCGGCTATCCAAGGCTTTCGCAAATACGGTGATTGTAATCGGTGATTGCGCTATCTGTATTCATTCTATCTGCCAGAATGCACTCATATTATTGCACTCTTTCGGCTTTGCTCGACCTGACACTTGCTCCGGCAATGCGTTGGAAATTTTGGCAACACACGGTGTCGTTGGTCATTCCTACGAAGATATAGGCCAGCGCGGAGCGACGCTGCCGGACGCTTCAGGCACCCGTTTACGAGTACCGACGGGCGGCCCCGCTCATAGAGGCAGGTCGGCAGTCGGCAGACTACCGCACCCCTTCGCCGCGAATCCATGCTTAGCGATCATATGAGGATGAAAGCCACTTGCCCCGGCAGTGCCGGGTGGGCGGCGTCAGGCGAGCGCGAGAGTTGCCGGCTCACCGGATGGATTCCGTCACAGCAGCTCGATTCATGCGGGGAGGTAGCCATGAAACACACGGCGATAGGGTTGGCATTGGCGGCACTGGTGGCCATTCCGGGGGCCGCGTCGGCACAAACGGATACGCAGGCGCAGATTGCGGAAACAACTCTCTCGGACGAGAAGCTCGCCCGCATTCAGCACTTCCTCAATGCGGCGGTAGAGGAAAGCCGAACCGGCGCTGCAATTGCGATGATCGCGCAGGGCGGCGAGATCCGCTGGATCGGTACCGCAGGCGAGTTGCGACCGGGTGAACCGATGCGCGGCGATGCAATCGTCCCGCTTGCCTCTATCGGGAAGATGTTCACCGCGAGCGCGGCGATGATCCTGTACGAACGGGGGCAAATCGACCTCGATGATCCGGTCAGCAAGTATATCCCGGAATTTGCCGACCTGCGTATCGAGGCAAGCGACGCCGCTGGCACAGCAAGCAGCACCCCGATCCAGGGCGAGGTAACCATTCGCCACTTGCTCACGCATACTGGCGGCCTGCATGTGAGCGGCAATGATTACTGGCCGGTCTTCTTCGGCCATGTCGGGCAGACGACCACCACCGACTTCGCGCGCGCGCTGGCGGCGATGCCGATGCAGTCACAGCCCGGGGCGCACTACGATTACGGCAATACCGGCGGCCATTACGAGGTGCTTGGTGCGGTTATCGAACAGGCGAGCGGGCAGACCCTGGAGCAGTTCCTTGATGAAAACCTGTTCGGCCCGCTCGGCATGGAGGATAGCTATTTCTACCTGCCGGACGAGAAGCTGGCACGCAGGCCAGTGCTTTACCCGGTCAGCAATGGCGAAATCGTTGCAGAACAGGCGATGACCCAGCCGTACCCGAGGTCCACTTATTTCTTCGGCGGGGGCGGCGTGGAATCGACCCCTGCCGACCTGAACCGTTTTGCAAGCATGCTGCACGGGCGCGGCGCGCTTGGCGAGACGCGAATCCTGCAGGCAAAAACCGTGCAACTGATGATGCAGGATCACCTTGGCGCACTTTCCACTTTGGGAGATGGCTGGAGCTGGGGCTTTGGCGGGGCCGTTCGTTATACAGATGCGAGCCGCGGTACGGGTGTGCCCGAGCAATATGGGTGGAGCGGCGGCGGCTACGCCCGGCTATGGATCGATCCGCGCCGGGACCTCACAGCCTATGTCGCCTTTCCCCTCGTTGCGCCGGGCAACCCCCAACTACTCGAGGAATTCAGCCAACTGGTCTATTCGCAGGCGCCCTCCGAGTAGGAAGGAAGGGCCGAGCAACGGTGATGGGCGCGGCATCATGCCCGCCCATTTTCCTACTCGTGTGCAAGCTGCAATAGTGCTGCCATGCGCCCTGCCTTTGCCTCCTGTAATGTGCCAGTGTTCGGATCGGTTCGCGGGGAGGCAGGTTTTCCTGCTTTAGACACTGTGTCAGGTGTGTCAGGGGCAGAGCAAACTTGGGAGAAGATGGATGAGCGACAAGCAATTCGACATCGTGATCTACGGCGCGACCGGGTATACCGGCCGCCTCGTCGCTGAGCATTTCCTGCGCGAATATGGCGACAAGCCCGATGCTCCCACCTGGGCGATGGCGGGCCGCAATCCGGACAAGCTGGCCGAGGTGAAGCGCGAAATCGGCGCTCCCGATAGCACCCCCACCATCGTCGCGGACGCGGCGGACAAGGTCAGCCTCGATCGGATGTGCGAGCAGGCGAAAGTCGTCATCACCACGGTCGGCCCGTACCAGCTCTATGGCGAACCGCTGCTCGCCGCCTGCGCGAAGAGCGGAACGCATTATGCCGACCTGTGCGGAGAGCCTGCGTGGATGCGGCAGATGATCGACAAGTATCACGAGGATGCGAAGGCCAGCGGGGCGCGGATCAGCTTCTCCTCGGGCTTCGATTCCATCCCCTTCGATCTCGGCGTGCTGATGCTCCAGAAGGAAGCGCAGGAGCGCTTCGGCGCGCCGTGCAAGACCGTACGTGGGCGTGTGCGAGCGATGAAGGGGACGTTCTCGGGCGGCACCGCAGCGAGCCTGACCGAGAGCATGAAGGCGATGGCGCGCGACCCCTCGCTCATCACGATCATGCGCAGCCCCTTCGGCCTCACGCCCGGCTTCGAGGGGCCGGGCCAGCCCAATGGCATGGTCCCCAAGTACGAGAGCGATCTGGGCAAGTGGGCCGCGCCCTTCGTGATGGCGCCGATCAACACCAAGAACGTGCACCGCACCAACTTCCTGCGCGGGCACCCCTGGGGAGAGGATTTCCGCTATGACGAGATGGTGCTGACCAGCCCGGGCGAGGCGGGCAAGGCGGCGGCCAATGCCGCGGCAGAGATGATGAAGAACCCCTTCGGCGCAAAACCGCCCAAGCCGGGCGAGGGGCCGACGCCCGAAGAACGCGAGAACGGGTATTACGATGTGCTGTTTGTGGGCGAGACGGCGGCAGGCGAGACGCTGCGCTACGCAGTCAAGGGCCGCTACGATCCGGGCTATGGCTCGACCAGCCGGATGATCGGGGAGACGGGCATCGCGCTGCTGGAGAGCGACGCGCCGGGTGGCATTGGCACGCCCGGTTCGATCCTTGGCGAAGCGCTGGTGGCCCGGCTACGCGAACATGCCGAACTGACTTTCGGGGTGGAGGACTGAGCGGACGCCTAGGCCGGGCAGGGAATGCGCGTGGCGACCAGCTTGAAGGTCGGCTGCCATTCGCCAGCCTCGTCCTTCGCATAAGTGATCCGCTGCCAGCTATCGGGGCCGAGCCGTTCGAAGGTGGCGCGGAAGTTCGCCCGCTCGGGATAGACCTGCCGCATGGTCAGCTTGCCATCGACCATCCCGGCGCGCAGGTCCTGTACCTGTCGCCCGCCGGTCGCAATCCACATCATGTCCCACTCGCCGTCTTCGGGATCCCACATGCGGATGTTGACCCCGCGCCCGCCATCGGGATCGAGACCCGGATCGGGATCGTACCACTCGTCCGCGATTGCCATGCCGCCAAGGATATAGCGCCCGTTCCAGCGCGGAGCCGGTCCGGGGCGCGGCGGGGTCCACGCGCCATTGCGCCACGCATGCGCGGTGATCGCATAATCGCCGATCAGGAAATCGAACTGCGCCAGTTCCTCCGGCGCATCGGGATGCGGGCTTCCGTAGTCGCAGCCCGGCGGTGCGATGTCGGCCTCCTGGGCCGCCACCGGCGATGCGATCGCCAGAAGTGCCAGCAGGGTCGTGCGCATGATCGTTCTCCCCATCGTTTCACACAATGTTGCAGGCCCCGCTCCGATGTATAGCAATTCTCGACGAGCGGCCCATGCGCACCCATCAAGCGTGTCGATAGCTATGGTATGGGGAGCAAACCGGCGCGCTGCACATTGGTATGACAGGCGCAGCTATGGGGAGACTGCAGATGGCATTCCTGGCTTCGGTATTGGGGCGAATGCTTATCGCCGCCATTTTCATCGTTTCGGGTATCACCAAGGTGATGCATGTGTCGGCCACGGCCGATTTTATCGAAAGATCGACCGACCTGCCCGCGTCAATCGCCCTGCCTGTCGGGATTTTCGAGGTCGTGTTCGGCGTATTCCTGGCCATCGGCTTCATGACCCGCATCACCAGCATTCTGCTCTTTATCTTCACGCTGGGGACGATTTTCTTCTTCCACCACACGGTAGGCGACGCGCAGGCAGTGCAGATCGCGCTCAGGAATCTCGCGATTGCGGGCGGCTTGCTGATGACTTTCGCCTATGGCCAGGCGAGCGGATCGGTGGACGTATGGCGCGAGCGGGATCGCGCGCGCAGGGCCGAACTGCGCTCCGCCAAGGCACGCGCCCGCGCTGCCGTAACCGCATCCGGCGATTGATCGGAGGAGCGACAGGGTGGGCCGAACGAACGGGCCCACCCTGCGCTGTTACGGCGCCCGCTAGAAGCTGAAGCGTGCGCTCAGGGAGAAATTGCGACCCGGCAGCGGTACGTAATCGCGCGTGAAGCTCGACGCGCGCCGGCCTTCCTGATCGAAAATGTTCTCTACTTTGGCGAGTAGGGTCACATTGGTGTCGCCCTGGAACGGACGCCACGCGACCGACGCGTTGACGAAGGTGAAGGAGTCCGTCGTGCTTTCGAAAGCGGGGACATCGTCCTGCTCGCCAAAATATTCGACCTCGCCGCGAATATCGACCGGCCCGGTCCGCACGGTCAGCGCGCCGGAAAGGCCCAGAGGCGGGATTCGCGGAGCGGGAGAACCGTCCGCCAGCTCGGCATCGATATATTCGGCGCTTGCTTCGCCGATCACCGCGAAATCGCCATTCTCGATAAACGGCATGCTGACCTCGGCCTCGACACCGAAATATGTCGCATCCTGCTGCAGGTAGTTGAACAGCGGGATCGCCTCTTCATCGTCGGCGGGCACAGGGTCGCCTTCTTCGTCGACGAAACTGCCCGTGTTGTTGAGGTAGATGAAATTGTCGAACCACGAATTGAAGACGGTCAGGTTGACTGTCGCCGGGCCGAGATTGCCACGAATGTAGCCTTCCACGCCCCATGCGCGTTCGATCTCCAGGTCGACGTCACCCACTTCGTACTGACCGGTTGCCACGTGCGGCCCATCGGCGAACAGTTCCTCGCCCGCAGGTGCACGCCCGACACGCGACCCGTTCACGCCGACCCGCAGACCGCCGACATCGTAGGACAGGCCGAGCGCGCCGGAAAAGATATCGTAATCGCGTTCCACGCCGATCGAGACCGCGCGCACATCGCTCGTCTCGAAACGCGCCGCAGCTTCCAGCTGGAAATTGCCGAAACGCAGTTCCTGCAAGGTGACCAGGCCGAACTGCTCGGTCTCGTTCGGAGCGACAAAAGCCTCTTCGCCGACCGCGTCGAAATCGCGGAAGTAGAACTGGCCCCCGAAGGATCCACGCAGATTGCCCAAGGGGCTCTGGATGAATTCGGCGCGGCCTTCGAGCCCTTCGGCGTCGAACACGGTGCCGACTTCGCTGCCTTCGAACTCGGTATGCGTGTAATCGCTGTAACCCACACGGGTCTGCAAACGATCGAGGAAGCCAGAGCCGAGATCGATATCGCCGCGGAAATCGGCGCGATACTGCTTCAGGCCGATCGACACGCCCTCTTCGTGTTCTTCCGCACCGCCACCTGCTCCGGGATCTTCTTCATGGTGGTGTCCGCCAGCCGGATTTGCCGGCACTCCATACAGCGATTCGTAATAGCCGCCGCCGAAGCCGAAATTGCTCCCGCCAGAGAAGAATGCGAGGCCGCCGTTGAGCGACTTGGTTTCGATGAAAGTATTGGAAACTGTGCCCGTCAGTTCGGCGAGTTCGCGAAGCTCGTCCGCTTCCTCGAAATTGCCTTCGTCGTCTTCCTCCTCCGCGCGGTCGAGCACGGTGGCCTGTAGATCGGCGGTCAGGACCTGGCCGGGCACATCGACATCGCCCGCGTCCAGATAGCTCCCATCGACGTGGAACACGAAACCGCCGCCCAGCGGGGCATCGATCGAGGCGCCGATGCGGTACTCATCATTGACCGTGTCGTAACTGGCGAGCCCGTCGACATGGATCGGCTCGTCGGGGACGCGGCGCGGGATGCGCTTGTCGATCACGTTGACTGCGCCACCGATGGCCTGGCTACCATAAAGCAGCACGGCAGGCCCGCGCAGCACCTCGATCCGTTCGGCGCTGATTGGATCGATGCTGACCGCATGATCGTCGGATGTATTGGACACGTCGATCGTGCCGACACCATCGGTCAGCACGCGGATACGCTCTCCGCCGAAACCGCGCAGGACCGGGCGCGATACGCCCGGTGCAAAGCCCGTTGCCGAAACACCGGGCAGATCGTCGAGCACTTCGCCCACCTGCCCGTCCATATTGCGCTGAAGCTCGACCCCTTCGACCACGGAGGTGCCGGCCAGGACGTCCAGATCCTCGACCCCAGGCGCGCTGACGATGATCGTGTTACTGTTCACGCCACTATTATGGAAATCGTCGTCGGCTTCACTCGCGCTGGTCGACGGCTGGGTCTGCTGTGCCTGGGCAGCCTGCGGAACGAGTGAAATGGCGAGCGCGAGCAGCGGCAAGCTGCCGAGGGTAGGCGTGTTCATACTTAGCGATACCATGGGTATTGGTGACAGTATATCATCCGCCCCTAACAAGGATGATATTTTATCACAACCCCTGCCCGAATCTCGCACGCGGCTGGGCGTGCGCCCCGATCTGGCGTGCGATCGAATCGCGCGATTCAACGGATTGTTCGAAAAACTGGAGCGGGCGAGGCGATTCGAACGCCCGACCCCAACCTTGGCAAGAATGAGCTTCAATCGGCGCTTAGGCGCGTTTTTCCTTGGGTTGCGGCAATACCTCTAACCCCGCCTGTACTCGTCCTGTACGCGAAGCGGCCAGGATCTTCGCCTCTGCGTCCTCGGCGTGGGTGTACGTCTCGTCGAAGACGCGGCTTGATCTCGACCACCCGCCGTAGGCCTTCGCAGCCTCGCTATCGACGCCCTGGCGGACCTTCATTTCCTGTCCGTAGCCATGTCGGCCGGCCTCGTGGAATGACAGCGGCTCGATCCCGGCTTCCTTGATCGCCTTGTTCCATTCCTTGCGTGGGCCGCCGCGGTCGGCGTAGCCGAAGACGCGCAGGTTGGCCGGCCGGCGATCCCAACCGCGGGGGACGCGCGGTGCGAGAGCCTCCAGCTTCGCCACCAGGTAGTCCGGGATCGTGATCCAGCGATCGTCGAGCCCCTTTGCGCCGGGGATGCAGACGCGGGCATTCGCAAGATCCAGATGCTTGTGCGGGTGCATGGCGATCGCCTGCCCCACGCGCGCGCCGGTGACGAACATCAGCAGCGCCAGCGCCTCAACACGCGGCGTGGCGTGGGCGCAGAACTTCGTCAGCCACGGCCAGCTGCCCGGCCGGCGTTCGCGCCGGCTGCGCTTGCCCCGCCGCTTGTCTTGGTCGAGCCTTTCCTTCTGGGTGTAGGCCCGGATCCGGATGGGATTGCAGCGCTTGCGATCGCGATGGTGCAAGTGGTTGATCACCGCGCGGACGGGCGTGATCACCTGCCGGTGCCAGAGATCGGTGCCAGTGTGCGGGTAGATGACAACGCCGAGATCGCGCACCTGTTCGGGCGTGATGTCGTTGACGGGCATATCCCCAATCTGTTCGACGATGGGGATCAGGAACTTGGCGGTCAGCGGGTCGGCATCGTATGTGATCACCGCGTCGGCAAAGGTCAGCGGCCGTTCTGCCGCCTCTTCGCCGATAAGGAATGCACGGATGCGCCGTTCTTCCTCTTCCCGGCACCAGTCCCTTGCACCCGCTTCCGAAGTTGCTCCAGTGCTACAGCGGACGTACCGCCCGATCTTGCGGCCGTTGTATTCGATGCGACCGCGCGCCCACCATGTGGAGCCGCGGGCGTAGGGTTCGAGGGGCATTTTTCACCTGCTTTTAGAATCACGTCCATCTGCGCAGGGGTGATAATCATCGCCCTGCCTAGCCTGTGGCAAGCCCCCAGCTCATTGGCACGCTGGCGAAGGACACGTTCGGACACCTCGATCCCGCGCTCAGCGAGGAGTTCGACCCACTTTGCCGGCGGATTGCCGGCGTCGAGGGTGGCGCAGCCGGTGATTTCGGTGTGGGCGCTCATTCGAACAGCCTCCCCAGCGCGACAATGCCCTTGGCGGTGACGGTCTTGCCGGAGCCTGTGCCGCCGAGCACAAGGAGGTGGCCGGTGGGGAGCGCGGTCATGCGGGCACCTCGGCTTGCTCGGCGGCCCAATGCTCATTGAGGATCGCGGCAACCTTAGCGGCCATTTCCTCGCGATTTTCAACGTATCCAGGCACGACGAGGATCGGGAAGCACAGCCCGAAGGTAGTGCCGCGCTCGGTGCGCTGAGGCGGCTTTTGATAGTGGACCGCGATCGCATCGTTCATTTCCTCGCGCGAGAGGGTGCGCAGGAATGCGGTCGGCTTCACGGTAAAGCATTGGTGTTCGCTCATGCTGGCACCTCGACTTCTAGCGCGTCGATCACGCGCGAAAGGCATTCACCAGCATCGATACCGTCAGGCTCCAAATGTGCCCGCACAGCAGCGTAGATGGTCTTGAGCGTGTCGTTCCGAAGCTCTTCCTGCTTCATCGCGTTCCGCGCCTTGATCGCGGCATTCACTTCCGACAGGCGCGAGCACAGGGTCTGGATACGGTAGCCCGCACCCCGCACGGCATGGGTGTGCCCGGCATTCTTCTGCGCCTTCACCTCGATTTCGAGCTGGGTCTTCTGCTGGATCAGCAGTGCGCGTTCGGCGTGCAGTTCCTCCAGCGACATTGCGGCTGTTTCGGGCAAAGCGTCGCTAGGCTGGCTTTCCGCGATCAGGCCGCTCACGCCATGCGCGCGCTGGAGGCTTTGGGAGGCACCCTTAAACATTCTCCACCTCGTCGATGTTCTTGTGCACCACCTCGAACGTGACTGCGTATATCCACGGATTGTCCGCCCATGTGGTTCCTGGCTTGTCGTGGAGCGAGTTCCAGAGAGCCTCGAACGCAGCACGAGCTTGGGGCCAAACGACCGAGGGGGAGTCGTGCCAGTTCCAGCGGGTGCCTTCACCACCGATATCCCAGCGGGAAAGCCCTTCCGTTCGTGCATCTTCCTCGCTGATCGCCTGCAGGCGCTGCACACGCACGTCGCTGACAATCAGCGTAAGGCGCGAAGCCCATCGTGGCATGTGGATGGAGGGCCGCCAGCGCACCTCGTTCTCCGGCGGCGGATCGTCGAACCCGTGACGCTCGCACTCGGCTTCATATCCATTTGATCGGTAGAGAACCCAGCCCGGATCGACATTCCCGACAATCGCGCAGGTCTCCCGCACGTACAGCCGGTCCCCGATGGCATGAGGCAACCTGCATGGAAGGGACGGGGTGCCGCCCTCAGCTACGAAGCGGTAGCCGCTGGGCGTCTCTGCAGGATCGCAATGCCAGCCTTCGCCTTCGGGCGCGTTTGTCAGAAGGCGTCGGGTCTGCGTCTTTCGCCCGTCGAGCAGTGCGCGCACCATCGGCGCGCTGAAAATGATCCCTCGGTCAGCCATCAGTTCCAGTCCTCCCATTCGCGGAGTGTGTCGGCGGGTTTGTGGTGGGCGAGCAGCCTGCGTACGAGGCGGGCCAGCATGGCGCTGATCAGGCGCATTTAGCGGCTTCCCTCGTCGGGTGGATGCCCAGATAGACGGGATCGGAGTGCGCGCACTCGGTCTGGCGGCAGGCCGAACAGACGCCATCCGGCTGTTGCGCGGCGCGGTAGGAGCCGGGCGGGATCTCGATATCGATCTCGACCGTCTTCACGCCAGCCACTCCAGCGCGGCTGCGATTACAAAGGCAAGGAACAGCGCCAGAGCGGCAGCACCCGCTGCGACCACCAGGCGGCGACGCGTCTCGGCGCGGCGGCGGGCATCCCACAGGGGATCGGGAGAATCATAGATCATGACAGGGCTCCGTTGATGAAAAGGCCGAAGATCACGCGGTCGAGCATGTGGAGTACCAGCCAGATGCCGACACAGGCGGCGCAAAAGGCGATAGTGTCCTCGAAGAGGGCGAGCAGGCGCGCGGTCATTCCGAATTCCCCGAAGGAGCGGGAAGCTGCGCCTGTGCGCCTCCCGGCAGATGCTCGCCATGTCCAAGGGCGCGCAGGGCCTTGGCATATTCCCCTGCCTTGGCCTCGTATGCGTCATGTTCGACAGCGGCCTGATCCCGCGCTTCACCTGCAGCCTTGGCTGCGAGCATTGCGCGTCGCCAGCGATCGAACAGAACGTGTTCGGCCGTGCCGCGATCGAATGGGTTGATACGCTTCTTGCTCATGCGGCGATCCTTTCGGGTGCAGCGCTGGTCGGCATCGGGACGACACCGGCGGCGATGGCGATGATCAGCAGCACGGCGACCCGGCGGCAGTTGGCCGCGCTGGCATCATCGCGCGCCTTTCCGCGGGCGGTGGCGAGCGCACGGCGCAGTTCGCCCTGCCAAGCGCTGCGGTGGATGAAATCCTCGGGCGCGTAGTGAAGCACCGCAGGCTCTCCCGCACGTTCGGGCGGAAAGGCCAGCTTCGTGTGGCAGACCAGCTGGGGCAGCTCGCGGTGCGCACCGCAGGCGGCAGCGATAGCGAGCCAGCAGCGGCGCAGGGTGTGCGCCTGTGCAGGCTCGAGGCGGGCGGACTGCTGCGCCTCTTCGACCAGCGCGAGGCGACGGGTGCATTCCTGCGCGGCGATGGCGGGGGCGTGCGGGATCATCTATCCGCACTCCGCATCGTGGGCTTCACGGTCGAATTTGTTTTCGAGCGCGCGCGCCTTGGGTTCGAAGAGTCGCCCCTCCGGGCCACAGCGACGATGGCCGAAAAGATGTTCGAACCAACTGCCTCCCTGGCGTTCAATGCGAGCGTCCACGGACCCAGTCACCGCCTTGCTGCCGTCGGTCGGGTCAACATGGAGAACGCTATTGCGGTGGCAGCGCGGCCTCCCGATAGGCTTCTCGAAATGCCGACAATCCTTGCAAAACGGAGCGGTCATTTGCTCACCCTCCCCGTTCGAGCCTTCTTGCGGCGGGGCTTTGGCTTTGCCTTCATGCTGGCGTCGAAGGCTTCGCTTTCGGTTTCGAAGATATCGGCCATCGGCATGGTGGCGTTGCCGCTGGCGTCGCGGTTGCGGATTTCATGCGGCCGCGGATCGCGGCGGACCAGCGCGGTGCCATCATCGTTCTTGCGGATGATGGTGACCGGATCGCAGGTGCCGAGAACGAAGCCCTTGCTGCCGGGGAACGGGAATGGGGATGCGGTTGCAAGCATGATGTCTCCCTTTCGATGGCGATGGGAGATACAGGGGGAAATATCCCACCGTCAAGGGGATTTATCCTATTCTTGGAGATGCGATGGATTTCGACGATGTTCGAGTGGGGAGATTGCAGCATGTCATTTGCGCAAAGGGAGCTCGAAAAGGTTCGCGCATGGCCGATGTGGCTGAAGGTCGTCACTGCGACGCTATGTTTCGTTGTGGGGTTCAATACGATCGGCACCGCGGTCGGGACGGATATAAAGGGCACCCAAGAACTGGCAGATAGCGATCAGGGTGAGACCCGATCCCCTTCCGAAATGGAGCGGGATGCGGTGAACACCTGGTCTATGCAGGTGGCTGGGCGTGTGGCCGAATGCCAGAGGAGAATCCGGGGCTTTGCCCCTGCTTTCGAAGACGTGATCGCAAATGCTCAACGCGGCTTCGAGGAGGCTACCAGAGCTGCGCTGGTGTGCCGAGCGGTCACCGCAGGCATGGCCAGCGCCGACAAGCCCGACATGGTAGGTCGCGATGTCATCAGGCATATGCTGCTTGTCGAGGACGACTGCAGGCGAGTTACACGGCTGTCGCAAGACGGTGCGGAGGCGGCGGCGCGTCTTTTCGACGGGAGCTATCGCCCTTCGACAATTTCCGAAATTCGGAAGAACATCGACCAGGCCAATAATCAGTCGGATAAGTGCCTGTCGGGCTTGAACGATGTACGCCAACGCGTTGGAATGAAACGACTAGACTAGCTCGATCTAGCCGAACAGTAGCTCGGTCTGCGGCATGATGCGGTGGACGCGCTGAACCTGTGCGATCGGCAAAGTGAAGGTCAGCGCCGGGTTGTATTGTTCCAGTACGAGCTCCTTCGCGGTGCGCCGAACCAGCTTCTTGACGAGTACGCTGACCACTTCATCACTATCGCCGGTATTGAGCTGTACTAGGGCATATTCGCCGGGGCCGGGTGGGCGGTTCGGATCGACAAGCCCGACCTCGCCCGCGTAGAATCGCGGCTCCATCGAGGATCCATGGAAATAGATGGCGTAGACACCTCGGCGGCCGGCAAGCAGCGGCGGCCGCCGGATGTAGCGAACATGGAAATCGGGATCGAAGCTGGAGCGTTCGATCTCGACATGCTGCCCATCCTGGCCGATCACGCCGAGATCGGCGCAATCGCCAGTGCCCATCAGGGGAATCGGTTCTGCAGAGGTTTCCGCCCCGTCGAAATCGATCGCGTCATTGCCAATGCCGACTTCGCTGCGCACGGGATCGGGATTGCCCGTCTTGCCGAGCAGGTATTCGGTACTTGTCTGTAGAGCGTCCGCTATCCGGTTGAGCCGATCCGCTGCGGGCATCGACCCCCGCCGATCAATATCGCGAATTGTGGTTGTGGTCTTGCCTTCGGTGATTTCTTTCGAGAGCCAATAGCGGGTCTTCCCCATTTTCTGGAGACGCTCGTCGATACGTTCGATCAGGATTTCGGCGGGTTTTGGCACGGGGGGATTATCCCCCCGGAGAAAAGAAGTGACAGTGGGATTATTTCCCCTTGACGCTAGGGGGCTATTTCCCCCTATAAGCGCGGCACTCATTCTGGGAGTTCCGCGTGATCGATCTCAAGACCCGTCTTTCTCTGTGTGCCGAGGCATGGGCCACAGCGCATACTGACGATGGTGGCGAACGCGCCCCGCTGTCGCGTCTCTCCAAGCGCGTAATGGACGATGGAAAGTTCTTCGACAATCTCGGCGCGATGCGGCGTGGCCCCAGTACAGATACTCTCGAAAAGTTCGCGCGCTACCTCATCGACCCGGCGAACTGGCCCGAAGGCAGGGTGGCAAGCGAGGCGGTCGAGCTGGCTCATGTGGTAGGGGTTACCCTGCCGGCATCTGACGTGTCTGCTGGATTGAGCGGCGATTTGTCCGGCGCTTCCGCAAGCCCAAGCGAGGTTGCTCCCGAATGCGCAGGGCACGACGCCCAGGAGCGTGCAGCGTGAGCGGCGCGATGGTACCGATGGCGAGCATCGACGATATGCAGGAGTGGGCCTGTGCGCTTATGGCGTCCCGCGCTCCGGATTTCGTCATCGGGAACGATTACCTTCGCCGCTGGTGGGTGATACCCCGTAATCCATTTGCGAATGTATACCTTCACCAAATTCGCAAGAGTGACGATGACCGCGCGCTGCACGATCATCCGTGGCCAAATACCAGCTTCCTGATTTCCGGCGTCTATGTCGAGCATACGCCCGAGGGGCGCTTCGTGCGGCAGGCTGGCGATGTCGTGTCGCGCCCTGCCGAGGCTCTGCACCGGTTGGAGGTGGCGCCGGGAAGTTGCGCAGTCAGTTTGTTCATCACGGGTCCGAAGGTTCGTGAATGGGGCTTCGAGTGCCCACATGGATGGGTTCATTGGAAGGATTTCACCCATCCGGATGATAGCTCGAAAGTGGGGCGAGGGTGCGGGGAGCATAATGCACCCTCACCAGTGACCGCGCATGGGCAGGAGCGCGTGGCATGAGCGCGGGCGGACGCCTCAAACGCGCAACCCGTGCGAGTATTGCCTTGTGTGGTGGGATTGATGGCGCCCGCGCCACTGTCGATCGCGTCGGCCGCACGCAGGTGGGCAATTGGAACAACCTGAACCATCCCGACCTGCCGATGCTGCACGATGCGCTGGCGCTGGACGAGATCGCCATCGCCGAGGGTCGAGTGCCGCCGATTCTGGCGGGTTATGCGAGCGAGTTGGGGCATGTGGCGATCCGCCTTCCCGATCCGGACATGGGCACAGACGCCGTAACCGGGGCGATGATCGCCGCGACCGCCGAGTTCGGCGAGGTCGCGGTGCGGCTGCGCGATGCAGTGGCCGATAGCGACTTCAAGCCGATGGAGCGCGATGAGGTCGCGCGCGAGATCGATGAGGCGCAGGCCGCGCTGGCACGGCTGAAGGCGCTGGTGCTGGCGCAGGACGATGCCTGTTCACAGCGGCCCCGGTCGGGGGACGATTGAGATGGGTGCGGTCCAGTCCCGAAGCGACGCCGCCAGCTGGCAAATCGGCCCGCTGACTACCTACGCGGATCCGCAGGCGATGGCCGGATGGCTGGAGCATGCCGAGCCCGGGCAACAGATCGTCTACGCAACCGGCCCGCTGCTGGGGGATCACCCGGCGGTGAAGCTGGCGCGTAACTGGCAGGCAAAAGGCGCCGTGCACCTGTTCCAGCGCAAGGCAGGCCGCGCCAACTGTAC
This sequence comes from Alteriqipengyuania sp., assembly GCF_964222115.1. NCBI lineage: Bacteria > Pseudomonadati > Pseudomonadota > Alphaproteobacteria > Sphingomonadales > Erythrobacteraceae > Alteriqipengyuania > Alteriqipengyuania sp. The sequence goes on along the minus strand of NZ_CAXQBM010000082.1, from coordinate 10,536 downwards.
CGACTACTGCGCGGAGAAACGACCGAAGGCGGGCACGGACATGCCCCGGGCGGCGCGCGGGAAGGATGTGCGGCGCGAACTTTCGGCGCTGGCGCGGCACCTGCGCAGCCTGGCGGCGGCGGGCAAGCCCTGCCCCAGCTTTGCCGCGATCGCGGCGGCGCTGGAACTGCCGCGGGGCAATCGCGGCCGGCGGCGCGCGCAATACCTGCTCGGTCTGCTGGAAAGCGAAGGGCGTGTGCGGATCGACCGCAGCGATGCCCGCAATCCGAAGATCGAGATCCCGCGAACGCGGAACAGGAGCGGAGGATGAACGCGCTGGTGCCCAATGCGCCGCCCTGCTTGATCGGGTTCGAAGCGGGCGAGGATGTGGGCGAGCGCGCCGGCGCGCGTGCCGAGCGGGCCGATGTGCTGGCCTATATGCGCCGCAAGCGCGACAATGCGCAGCGCGTGGTCGATCGCGGGTTCGACCAAAACGATTTCGCGGCGCACACGGTGCGCGCGATCTCGATCCTGATCGATGACCTGACGACCGGGTTGCACGAGGGTGAGGGCCTGCTGTCGCCGACAGGTACCGCGACCAGCGAGGCCTACCCGTTCCACAATCACCGGACGATGGCGGACGTGACAGCCGCAGAGGCCGCGCCAGCAGATATCGCCCGTCGCGCATCGCCGCAGGCGGCACTTACCCAGACAGGAGAGAATTGATGGCCATCATGGAGGTCGCACAACTTGCGCGCGTGCTGAAGAATGCCGCCACAGTCGTCGAGACACGGAACACCATTCCGGTGCTGTCCAATGTCAGGCTGATCGAGGTGGATGACGGGCTGCAGGCGACCACCAGCGATCTCGATTGCGAATATCGCGAGACGATCCCGCTGGCACAGGCAACCGAAGACGCGCCGCTGGCGGTGACGGTGGACGCCAAGCGGCTTGCCAGCATTGCTGCCGCGCTTCCGCAGGGCTCGCAGGTGAAGATGTCGATGGACAGCACACGACTGGCGGTGAGCGCTGGCCGGAGCCGGTACCAGCTGCCGGTGATCGATGCGAGTGACTTCCCTAGCATGGTGGGCGGCGAAATGGTTGCGATGCTCGGCTTCGAGTGTTCCGCACTCGCCAAGCTGTTTGGCCAGATGATACACGCAGTCTCGACCGAAGAGACGCGCTATTACCTCAACGGGATATTCCTGCACGAGATCGACAAGCGGGCGTGCCTGGCCGCGACAGACGGCCGGCGGGGCATGGCGATGCCGCTCGACAAGGGTTGGCAGGGCGGCGCACCCGACGTGATCCTGCCGCGCAAGGCGGTGACCATCCTCCAGCGCCTCCTCTCCGATATGCCCGGGCGGGCGCAGTTGCGCTGGAGCACATCGAAATTCTGCGTTGAGGCAGGCGATTTCCTGTTCACCGGCAAGGTGATCGACGGGACTTTCCCGGATTACCAGCGCGTTTTCCCGCAGCCCGAATGCGAACCGATCAGGTTCGAAGCGGCGGCGATGCGCGAGGCGTTGCGCCGGGTGAAGCTGGTGATCGAAAAGAACCGCGCCATGCGGATCACGGTACGTGAGGGTGCGATCAGTTTACAGATTACCGCCGACGCAACCGGCACTGCAGTGGAGGAGCTGCCATGCGATGCGACCGGGGGCGTGAACGAGGAAATGACGGTCAATCCCGATTTCCTCGGCGATGCAGTCAACGCGCTGGAGGGTGTCGACGCGGTGTGCATGCACCTGTTGCCCGCGGCCAATCAGATGCTGCTGCACATGGGTGACCTGGCAGGTGCGCGCGAAGTCATCATGGGCATGAGGGGTTAACGCGATGAGCCGTTTTTCCGAAGATTTCGAACGACTGGCCGAAGCTGTGTTCCGCGAGGATAGCGGCACTGCTGTCGCTATCCTCGCAAGATATGCGGCGCGAGGGTACCATGGCAGATGCCATCATGCGCGCTTCTCGACGTGCCAGCGGGCCCATATTCCCCGGCTCTACACCGAAGGACCCGAACCCGCTGACGTTGCCCGTGCCCGGTGCGCGGCCCGGGGATATGCTCTCCAGTCGCGTTGTCGAGAAGGCTGGAGCCTGATGGCCCGGGCCGCCACTTCGCGCCTGAAGGTGAATCCGCCGCTCGGCCGGATGCCGGTGCTGCAGTTCATGCCGCCTGCCGAACTCGCCATCGACGGCAGCTACCAGCGCAGTATCGAGGCGCGCGAATCGCAGGCACTGATCCGCCGGATAGCGCAGCACTGGAACTGGGACTTGTGCCAGCCCCTGGTGGTCAGCCGCCGTGCTGGTGAGAATGGTGGTGGGCTGTTCGTAATCGACGGGCAGCACCGGCTCGCTGCTGCGCGGCTTCGCGGCGACATTGCACAGCTTCCGTGCGTGGTGATCGATTACGCCAGTGCTGGGGACGAGGCGGCAAGCTTCGTCCACCTGAACCAGCAGCGGCGCCCGCTGGGTGCGCTCGACCTGTTCAAGGCCGCGCTGGCGAGCGAAGACGAGGAAGCCCGGGCGATCATGGCGGCGCTGGGCGAAGCAGGACTTTCGCTGGCCGCGCATGGCAATCACATCGCTTGGAAACCGGGTCAGCTGGCGATTATCGGCGGGATCCAGCGCAGCTGGCGACGCGAAGGCGCGCGCGTGACGAGCGAGGCCCTTCAGGTTCTGGGCGCAGCTTTTGCCGGGACGATCCTGCAATATGCGGGCACGGTATGGCCCGGGATCGTCGCAGTGTGTGCCGAGCAGATGGCCGAGGATCGCGATTTCCCTGCCGGAGATTTCGCCAAGTTCACCGCCGAGCTGGGTGCTATCGGCCAGCAGGAGCTGCGCAAGCGGGTGCTCGAGCGGAGCGGTGCCCGGCCCGAACTCGGCCGTGCGGGTGCTGCGCTGCAAGTGATACGCGAAATTCGCTGGCCGGGACGCGCACACGTTGCTGCAGCCAAGGTGGGTGAAACGCGACCCGTACTGGATTTCAAGCCCGACATGGATGGCATGGCCTGGTGCGACCAGTGCGATATGCGGGTGCGCCGCGACCAGGCGGAGGGGTGCAAGAGCCGCTTCTGCAGCCTGCGGAGGGTGGCTGCGTGAGTGATCTTTCCGCCCTGCCCACGCAGCACTTTGGGTGCATTCTGGCCGATCCGCCGTGGGCGTTTCGTACTTTCTCCGGTGAGAACATGACGCCTCATCGCTGTGCCGAAGATCACTATCGAACGATGACCTTCGATCAGATGGCTGAGCAGCCGGTTGCAGCGCGTGCAGCAAAGGACTGTGCGCTGTTTATGTGGGTGGTCGGCAGCCATCTTACGGAGAGTATCGCGTTGGCGGAAGCCTGGGGCTTTTCTTACAAGACCGACGCTTTTTATTGGCTGAAGCAGCGGCTCGTCGATGCGCAGCAGGTGGATATGTTCACCGGCGACATTCCCGAGCCTCGCATGGGGTTCGGATACTGGACTCGCAAGCAGGTAGAGCCCTGCCTGCTGTTCACGAAGGGATCTCCGAAACGGCTGACCGCGAGCGTGCGACAGACGATCATCGAGCCCCGTCGCGAGCACAGCCGCAAGCCCGATTGCCAATATGACCGGATAGAGGCGCTCGTTCAGGGGCCCTATCTGGAGTTGTTCGCGCGCACGCAGAGGCCGGGTTGGACCAGCTGGGGCAACCAGACCGACAAGTTCGAGATGGTCGGCGAGGCTGCGGCGTGAGCGGTAGTGGAAACCGACCAAAGCGTCCCCGGTGGGTCGAACAGGGCAACTGGCAGCCTTCGCGGCGGCACCTGCTCGCCGTCGGCTGTGTGGCGGAGCTCTATGCGATCGAGATGAACCAGATCCGAAGCCGCCTGAGGCCATGGCGGTTCAGCCGCCCCCGGCAGGTTGCCTTCTGGATGTTGCGGCGCGTATTCCCTGCTTTGAGCTATCCCATGATCGGGCAGGTTCTCGGCAAATTCGACCATTCGACGGTCATTCACGGCGAACGTGCGGTGGAAAAGCGCCGCGCGGGTTGCGCGGAATATACCGAGCAGACCGACATAGTGCTGGAAACGGTGAGGCAGAGGCTGACCCTGGACCAGTTGGAAAGTTTCGCGCCGGAAAGCCTTGCGCAGCTGGCACGGGAAGCGGCGGACGGCAGCGATACACCAAGCGTTGCTCCACCGCCCGTGCCTGCCGACTGGGTGCCGCCCCCGCCTTTCGTACGCGCCACACCGTTCAGGGACCCACCTCCGCGCTCCAAAGCGGAGAGCGACCCGCTGCTCACTGCGATCCAGGCCGATATCGACGCGCGCGAAGATCAATTGATGTTGCGCGACGCACAGGAGCGGCGTCCGTTCCGTCATCTGGAGCACCTTGGCAACAGGGAGGGCCTCGGGGCCGAGGAAATCGCTGCCCGCCGCCGCCAGCGCGAAGAAGCGCGCAGGGCGCATGAAATCCACTGGCTGGAGCGTGAAGCGCAGGCCTGCGGCCGCCGCCGCCGCGGGCTTGCCCTGTCGGAGATGCCGGCATGAGTGCTTCACCCGGAATCGACCCGTTGCTGGTGCTGGCGGACAGCGTGCTGACCCGCTGGATCGAGACGTTCCATGTCCCGCGCAGCGCGGTGGAGAAGACTTTCGACGCGCTGCCCTTTCCGCCATTTGCCGCGATCCGGCGATTGATCGATGCAGGCGTGCCGGGCCCGGTTGTCGCCGCGCTGCATGGTGCAGGATTGCTGAAGGTGGCGCGGGTGAATGCCGCCGGGCGGAAATGGGAGCCCGATGGGCCCGATCCACGCCTTCTGATCGCTGTCCGCGACGACTCCGGCGCGATGATCGATGCGGTCGCGATCGCCAGCCATGCGCCGGGCGAATGGTCTGCGCTGACCGGCGCAGCGGCGATGCTGGGCGGAGATGCGATGGAGCGCGCCAGCGAAGAGAGATTTATGCGCGGAGGGGCCCGGTTGCGCCTGTACGACGATCCGTGGGCCTGGCTGCTGGCGGGGTGCGAAGGGATTTGCGTACTCGACTGGAATGCCGCTGCGCCTGCCCTGCGGATGCTGGGCGAAAGCGTGGCGATCGTCGCCGATAGTGGGGCCGGGCGCGGCGTGCTGGCGCGGCTGACGCATGGAGGCCTGCCTCGCGTGGTCGAGGTACAGGTGGACGATTCATCCCTGTCGCTTGCCGAAAGGATCGGGAGGCGCGCGGCATGACCGGGATCGACGAGGGCGACGAACGGCTGCGTTTACTGGTGGATCGGGTGTTGCGGCTCGAGGACGAACGCGACGGAATTACGCAGGATATTCGCGATGTGCATGCCGAGGCCAAGGCTGTCGGCTATGACAGCAAGACCTTCCGCAAGGTATGCGCGCGTGCGCGGATCCCGCTGGCCGATCGCGAGGAGGCGGATATCCTGCTGCGGACTTACGAGGCAGCGCTGGGGGGCGAGGCAGTCGAGGTACCCGATGCCCGCCCCGATGCGCGGGCACTGGCGATGGCGATGCTGGCCGAACAGGTGGCCGGGCTGGAGGATAGTGCGCAGGTGCAGGCTCTGGTTGAGCATGCGACCGCATTAATGGATATTCGCGCAGATATCGCCCAGCTGCGTAAGGAAGAGGCCGCGCGAAAGGCGCTGGCCCAGCGCGAAGGGTTCCTGGTCAAACCGCTGATGGCGGCGATCCGCTGGATCGAGAACTGCGCCATGCACGGGCGCGATGCGATGCGCGCGGGCGAGGCAACCTACCAGATGTATCGTGGCAGTATCGAGGCCGGTGGATCGGTTGTGCGCGGGGTTTCGGGCGAGACCGAGGACCCGGCATTGCGCGCGGCATTCGGTGGGCCGCAGGCACCGGCCCGTGCCGCGAGTGCGCTGGCCTGGCACGACATCGGAGATCGGTGATGTCTTCCGCCAATGAAGATGCGACCCCCGGCCCCGCGGGGGAAGGTTCCGGCTCGGCTCCGCATGGAGCGGCAGCGCCTGAAAGCGATGACGGGGATGCAGGGAGCCGCAAGATCGTGGCGCTTCGGCCGCTGGCGGACGATGCGCTGGACCGGGCCTGCGCGCGCTTTCCCATGACCGATCTCGGCAATGCGGAACGGTTCGTGCATCGGCACGGACAGGACTTCCGCTTCTGCGCCGAGCTTGGCTGGTTTCGCTGGGACGGCCGGCGATGGCTGCTGCTGGGCGAGGAGCCCAAGCAGCTGCCGCCCGAGGTTATGCAGGCGATCTTTTCGACCATGCGCGCGATCAAGAACGAAGCGCAACTGGTGCGTGCGAGCGGGGAGCGGTCCGATCCTCCTCCGGGGCTGGCAGGCGATGCGCTGGCAGCGTTCGAGCGCGAGCAGGCATCGAAGATGGATTTCGTCGTCGATTTCAAGCGCAACCAGGCCGTGATGTATTCGGACAAGCTGGCCGAGTGGGCTCGGTCGAGCGAGGCCGCGGGCAAGATTGCCGCGGCAGGCGCGCTGGCGAAGAGCATGTCCGCACTGGTCGCGCAGGTGCAGGATTTCGACCGCGAACGGATGGCGATTAATGTGCTGAACGGTACGCTCCGCATGGAGCGCGGGCGGCGGAAACGACCGGCAGCGGAAGTCGCTGCGGGGAAAAGCGAATGGCACACGCCGTGGGTGATGAAGCTGCACCCGCACGCGCGCGAGGACTTCATCACGAAGCTGGCCGACGTAGAGTATCGCGAGGGCGCGAAATCGCAGATATATGAAGACTTCCTCGCCGTAGTGCAGCCCAAGCCGGAGATGCGCCGGTTCCTCGCCCAGTGGGGCGGCCTTTCGATGACCGGGTTCACCGGGGAGCAGAAGCTCGCGTTCTTCTATGGCGGCGGCAGTAACGGCAAGGGCACGTGGGTGGAGACCATCGCGCGCATCGCGGGCGATTATGCCGGCACGGTGAAGATTCAGAGCCTGCTCGATCAAGGCAAGAAGAGTGGCGACCAGGCGACGCCTGCGATCGCGAAGCTGCCGGGCGTGCGTTTCTTACGCGTATCCGAACCCAGCAAGGGTGCCGTGTTGGACGAAGGGCTGGTCAAGGAGTTAACCGGCGAAGACCCTGTGGATGCCCGGCACCTGAACAAGGGTTTTTTCACGTTCTTTCCCGATTTCAAGATCACGATTAGCGGCAATAACAAGCCGGTGATCAAAGACACCAGCGACGGCATCTGGCGACGGATGCAACTGGTGCCGTGGGAGGCGAATATTCCTCCGCACCTGCGTGACAAGGCGCTGAAGGACAAGCTGCTGGCCGAGCGCGACGGCATCTTTGCCTGGCTGATGCGCGGGCTGCTCGACTGGAAGAAACATGGCCTGATCGAGCCGGAGGACGTGCGGCTCGCCACGAGCGAATATCGCGACGATTCGGACACGATCGGGCGGTTCCTGCGGCAGACCTGCGAGATAGGCGAGGACACGCGCCAGCGACCCATGCGGGTGCGCAAGGGCGAGCTGTTCGAGCTCTACACCGCGTGGTGCCACCAGACGGGCGCCTACGAGATGGCTGAGCGCGCCTTCTCGAAAGAGATCGCGGCGAAGCGCTTCAAGGAAAAACACAGCAACGGCGCTTGGTGGATCGGCGTGCAGCCGACCGTGGCGCTGGAAGCGGTGAAGGAGGGCTATTGGACCGCTGCCGACGAAGCCGAAGCTGCCGCCGCCGTGGATGGAGCAGGCACGCCTTACGACGACTACCCGGAGGGCTTCGACTGATGAAATGGAGCGGTTTGCCTCCATCGGGGCGAGTATTGGAGCATTCGAAACGGGAAATGGAGCCGGTTTCCGGCGAATTCCTGCGCGTGTGGAGGAATGGAGCCAAACTGCGTGCCGCTTCGTGTGTGCGGGCGCGGGCGCGTGGGGGTGGTGCGATATTACGCTCCATTCCTCCATTTCTTCCATTCGAAGAAGGAAGTGGAAGGGCAAGCAATTGAATTACCTTCGGTTTTGGCCTGTTTTTGGAATGGAGCGGTTTGCTCCAGATGGCGGAGTTTTGGAGCGATGAGCGATGTTCGACAGTTAGAAGGCGCGCAGGTGGCCACTTTGGCCGATGTAGAGGCGGCGCTGATCGATTGTCAGGTACTTTGGTGGCGCAGTCCGGGGGGATCTCACTGGCCGTTCGCAGGCGATGCGCCCTGGCATCTGATGCAGCGTTCGGCGGCGGCGGGCGATTATGGCGGGGAAGGTGCAGACGGTGTCGCGTCTGACCGTGCGCCTCGCACCGCTCTTGACGCGGCCGAGGTAAGTGAGCGGGACCGGGTGACCGCGTGGCTCGATCTCCTCGACGACCCTCTCGATCGGCAGGTGGTGTGGATGGCGACCGCGCGGTTGCAGAAGGGCGAGGCTTGCGTGCCATGGGCGAAGATCAGGCGGTGGGCGCGCACGGATCGCTCGCCATCGGCGCTGGCGCAGCGATATGTGCGCGGGCTGGCCATCATCCTGTGTCGGCTGAACGGGTGGCCAGTGCGCCGGGCGCGGGCGATTGCCGCACAGGGCATCGTGCGGAGTGTGGATTGATGGGTGCGCCCGCCGCCCGGTGGAGAGCGGGCGCACCTGCCTTCAGTCGTTCGGAAGTGCGAGAAGGTTGTTGGGCGGGAAGCCATCCGCCTCGGTCGTGAGATACCAGCGCAGGGTGCGAGGATGCTGTTTCAACACGACGTTCACGATGCGCCCGGCAGCCTCCACCGTGAAGCGATAGCCATCCCTGATGAAGCCGATCATCTGGCCGATCGTGTACCAGGTGCCGTTCACCTTGAAGGCATCGATCCGGTAATCGGGATCGGGGCCGTCTTTGCGTGTTGCTGTGATGCGATAGTCCATTGAAGTTTGGTCCTTCGTTAAAAGGAGCCTTGCCGCCGTGTCGGCACTCCGCTTAGAAGAGCGGAGCTGCAAGCCGCAGCTGACACGTCTCGTGAGGCAGGCTCGTTCTTCCTCGCGAAACCGGAGAGCCGGGCCCCTGATCCGGGCTCGGCCTCTAGTCGACCTGGCGATCATGAATTGGCATGGTGTACCGGGCAAGCCGTCTAGCGCGGGTAAATGGTTTGGCGCCTGTGAATAAGGTGGAGAACTCCGCTAAACGTCACCAAGTCGACCATTTCTCGCGACTCTTCCACAGGTTCTTCCCCTGCTTTCCACCACCCCGAGTGTGGTTGTTGCCAGCGCGTCGCGTTTTTTTGATCGATACCGACCGCGTGTTATTGTGCAGTTTGGGACCGCAGCCGGGCTCGCGTTCGCGAAAGTCAAGTGCACAATATTTGTGTGCAGTAAATATCGCATGCGGTTTGTGCAGCCTGAATAGGCTATCCACCGGATATGCTTGGCGCTGGCGTACGGGCCGGATGTCCTCTCCCCCTATTCCTGTCTTGGTTCGATGGAACGCCAGACCATAGGCGCGGTGGCCCTTCACGGGTTGCCGCGCCTTCATCTTGCAACCGGAGTGACCGCGTGACGCGCCTGAAGATGTTGATGCCGCGGCTGTCCCCGATCAAGCCGAAGCTCAAAGCGCTGCCGAAACGGGCGGAAAGGTTCTACCAGTCGCCCGAATGGCGCGGACTGGTGAAGCAGCTGAAGGCAGAGCGCGGGGCGTTTTGCGAGCGCTGTGGCGCCGGAGGCAGGATCATCGGCGATCACATCGTCGAACGTAAAGATGGTGGCGCGGAACTCGATCCGAGCAACATCAGGCTGATGTGCTGGCCGTGCCATAATGCGAAGACCGCTCGAGAGCGGGCAAGGCGTGCTGTTTCGAAGCCATAGGGGGGTGGTCGAAAGTTCAAAAGGATCGCGGCCCGAACACCGCCGTTCCCCACATTCGGAGATTTTTTTTGGTTGCAGCGAAGAATTCGGGGGCGGTCGACCTGTTCGGCGACCCCGTGATCGTACGCGATGCAAAGCGTGGCCGGCCCGAGCACGTCCGCACCGATGAAAAAGCCAAGCGTGTCAGTATGTTGTTTGCGGTTGGCCGCAGCGTGAAGGAAGTCGCCGCGGCGATGGGCATCACGCAGCCGACCTTGCGCAAGCATTATTTTTCAGAGGTGCAGCAGCGCGAGGCGATGCTCGACAAAGTCGAGGCCGCGCAGCTCGCGAAATTGTGGGAGCAATCGGAGGGCGGCTCGACCAGCGCGACGAAGGCGCTGCTCGACCGCTGCGACGATGCCCGCAATGCGCGACGGGCGGCGGAGGTTATCAAGGATCGCCGAGAACCGAAAACCAAGGTGCCGCCGAAGGGCGTGAAGGCACAACGTTTCGAGCAGGCGGCGAAGGTCGAGGGAATGTTCGCGCCTCGCCCCGCCCCGTCCGAGATCAACTGAGCGCCGAGCCATGAAGTGGTCGACCGCTTGCCCGGACTGGCGCGAGCGGATCTTGGCCGGCGACAGCCTGGTGCCGATCGAACCGCTGTTCCCAGCCAAGGCTGCCGACGCGATGGGGGTCTTCTGCAGCCTGCAGGTCACCGACCTGCCACGGAAGGAAGACGGCAGCTGGCCGACACTGGGCGAGGTGGTCGACCAGGACGTGCTCAACCTGGTCGCCGCTCTGTTCGATGCAGAGGATCCGGCGAGCGGCCGGCGGCTGATCAGGCGGTTCATAGA
>NZ_CAXQBM010000081.1:0-57291 GCF_964222115.1 Alteriqipengyuania sp. | reverse complement strand
CGGTGCGCTTTTCGGTCGCCTTTTCCTGGCGATAGGCCGCGACTTCGCGCGCACGCTGTTCGTTTTCGACAACCGTCAGAACGTCGCCTGCGCTGGGCACACCGCCGAGGCCGAGGACCTCGACCGGCATCGACGGGCCGGCCTTCTTGATCTGCTTGCCCTGATCGTCGACGATCGCACGGACACGGCCGCTTTCGGTACCGACGACGAAGGTGTTGCCACGCTCCAGCGTACCGCGCGTAACGAGCACGGTGGCAACGGGGCCGCGACCCTTGTCGAGCTGTGCTTCGATGACAGTCGCCTCGGCCATGCGGTCGGGGTTCGCCTTGAGTTCTAGCAGTTAGGCCTGAAGCGCGATCTTCTCGAGCAGTTCGTCGAGACCAGTCTTGGCCTTGGCCGAGATTTCGACATCCTGCACATCACCCGACATCGATTCCACGATGACTTCATGTTCGAGCAGGCGGGTACGGACATTGTCCGGGTTCGCTTCCGGCTTGTCCATCTTGTTGATGGCGACAATCATCGGCACGCCCGCGGCCTTGGTGTGATTGATGGCCTCGATCGTCTGCGGCATGATGCCGTCGTCGGCAGCAACCACCAGCACCACGATATCGGTGACATTGGCACCGCGTGCGCGCATTTCCGTGAAGGCGGCGTGGCCCGGCGTATCGAGGAAGGTGATCTTGCTGCCGTCCTTGGTTTCCACCTGGTAGCTGCCGATGTGCTGGGTGATGCCACCGGCTTCGCCCTTGGTCACATTCGTGCCTCGCAGCGCGTCGAGCAGGCTGGTCTTGCCGTGATCGACGTGGCCCATGATGGTGACCACCGCCGGGCGCGGCTGCAGCGTTTCTTCCGGGTCGACATCTTCCTCGCTCTTGAGGTCGATATCGGCTTCCGAAACCTTCTGGATGTTGTGGCCGAACTGTTCGACCAGCAGCTCTGCCGTATCCTGGTCGATCGTCTGGTTGACGGTGACCGCCATGCCCAGGCTGAACAGCTCCTTCACCAGGTCCGCGCCCTTTTCGGCCATGCGGTTGGCAAGTTCCTGCACGGTGATCGCCTCGGGCACGATCACATCGCGCACCTGCTTCTCGCGCGGCTTGGAGGACCCACCACCCTGCAGGCGACGTTCCTTCTCGCGCGCACGCTTGAGCGCGGCGAGGCTGCGCGCACGGCGGCCCTCGTCCTCGTTGAGCGCCTTGGTAACGGTGAGCTTGCCAGAGCGACGCTTGTCGGGGCGTTCGGCCCCGCGTGCAGGCTTCTCTTCCTTCTTGGCTTTCTTCTCGGGCTTCTTGGGTTCGGGCCGCGCGACAGGCGTGAACTTGCGCGCGGCAGGGCGCGCAGCCTTGCCATCGTCGCTTCCGCTCGTCTCGCCTTCCGGCTCCGCAGCGGGAGCCTCGGCTGCGGCCTTCGCCTCTTCCGCGGCGCGCTTTTCAGCCTCTTCGCGAGCCTTGGCGTTCTCCTCGGCGCGCTTCTTCTCGTCCTCGGCCGCCTTCTTGGCCTGCTGATCGTCACGCTTGCGCGCTTCTTCTGCCAGCCGCAGGCGCTCTTCCTCGGCCTCGCGCTGCAGACGCGCGACACGTTCCTTCGGGGTTTCCCCGGCAGGCGCAGCGTTCTTGGCCGCAGGCTTCTTGGTTGCGGGCTTGGGCGCGGGCGCCGGTGCCGGCTCGGGAGCCTTGGCCTCTTCGGCAGGAGGAGGCGGCGGCGGAGCGGCTTCGCCGGGCTTAAGGATCTTGCGACGACGCTTCACCTCGACCGCCACCTTGTTGGTGCGGCCGTGGCTGAAGGTCTGCTTGACCTCGCCCGATTCCACGCTGCGCTTGAGGCCAAGCGGCTTGCGTTCCCGGGGCTTGTTTTCGTCGTCGCTCATAAAACTCGTTTCTTCCTTCAAATCACATCGTCGCGAAAAAGAGAGACCGCCGTCTAGGTGGCCTCCTCCCCTTCGCTCACGTCTTCAGACGCATTCCGGTAATGCAGCAGGCGCTGCAGGGCCTGATCGACCCGCTCCGCCGCCGCGTGGTCGGAGAGCGCCAGATGGACGACATTGTCGCGGCCCAATGCCACAGACAGCGCCGCGCGGTCCAGTGGCAAGCGCGTTCCGCCCTCACCCGAACCTTCGCGATCCATTCCGACGCGCCATGCCTGGTCGAGCTTGCCAGAACCGCCCTCGCTCGCATCGCTGGCATGATAGAGTGCGGCGAGCACCCCGCCGCGCGCATGCTCGGCAATACGCTCCGACCCCAAGATAAGGTTTCCGCCGCGCATTTCGAGACCCAGCCGGTCGGTCAGGGTGCGCAGCAGGCCCCCATCGATCTGTTCGGGCAGGTCGTCGGGGACTTGGGGCGGGAACGATTTGAACGCGCGGGCGAGCGCGCCCTTGAGCCTGCCCTTCTCCATCGCCTTTTCCAGCTCGGCGCGAGAAACGCCCAGCCATGCCCCGCGACCCGGTGCACGCGCACGCGGATCGGGCAGGACGTGTCCTTCGGGCGAGATGGCGAGCCGGATCAGCGCGGCCCGCTCACCATGGCGTCCGGTCAGGATGCACTTGCGCTCCGGCGATTTCCCGCCGGGGCGCGTGCGCTCGATTGTCGGGCTCAGGCTCTCATTGTTCGGAGTCCGCATCGGCGGCCTCCTGTTCGGCTGGCGCTTCGGCTGCTGCCGGTGCGCTGTCTTCCTCGTCTTCGAACCAATGCGCGCGGGCAGCCATGATGATTTCGTTGCCCTGCTCTTCGCTCAAGCCGTATTCACCCAGCACGCCGCCCTTGTCCTGCTCTCGCATTGGGCGATCGCGGCGCATCGGCGGACCGTCGGTGTTGTTCCGGCGGCGCGGGGCTTCGCGTTTCTTGGCGATCAGCTCGTCGGTGGCAAGATCGGCCAGGTCGTCGCGGGTCTTGATCCCGGCCTTGCCCAGCGTGACGAGCATTGCCTCGGTCAGGATCGGCAGGTCTGCCAGATCGTCTTCCACACCGAGTTCACGGCGCGTTTCGCGATGCGCAGCTTCCTGGCGTTCGAGCGCTTCGGATGCACGGCTCTGCAATTCTTCGGCCAGTTCTTCGTCGAAACCTTCGATCATCGCCAGTTCGTCCAGCTGGACGTAGGCGACTTCTTCCAGCTCGGCGAAACCTTCGGCAACGAGCAGCTGCGAAAGCGTCTCGTCGACGTCCAGCTCTTCCTCGAACATCTTGGAGCGCGCGGCAAATTCCTTGCTCTGCTTTTCCGAGGCTTCTTCCTCGGTCATAATGTCGATCTGGTTGCCCGTCAGCTGGCTGGCAAGACGCACGTTCTGGCCGCGACGCCCGATCGCGAGCGAGAGTTGGTCGTCGGGGACGACCACTTCGATGCGGCTCTCGTCCTCGTCCAGCACCACGCGGCTGACGGTGGCGGGCTGGAGCGCGTTGACGATGAAGGTCGCCTGGTCCTCGCTCCACGGGATGATGTCGATCTTCTCGCCCTGCAGTTCCTGCACGACGGCCTGCACGCGGCTGCCCTTCATGCCGACGCAGGCACCGACCGGGTCGATGGAGCTGTCATGGCTGATGACGCCAATCTTGGCGCGGCTGCCCGGATCGCGGGCGGCGGCCTTGATCTCGATGATGCCGTCGTAGATTTCCGGCACTTCCTGCGCAAACAGCTTGCGCATGAAATCGGGGTGCGCGCGGGTCAGGAAGATCTGCTGGCCGCGGTTGTTACGCTCGACCTTGCTGATCAGCGCGCGAATGCGTTCGCCCACACGGGCCGCTTCGCGCGGGATCTGCTGGTCGCGGCGGATCACGCCCTCGGCGCGGCCAAGGTTCACGATCACGTGGCCGAATTCGACCGACTTGATCACGCCGGTGATGATTTCGCCGGCACGATCCTTGAATTCCTCGTACTGGCGCTCACGCTCGGCATCGCGGACCTTCTGAAAGATCACCTGCTTCGCGGACTGCGCATCGATACGGCCAAGGTCGACCGGAGGCAGCGGGTCGACGATGAAGTCGCCCAGCGACGCGCCATCCTGCAGCTTCTGCGCCTGTTCCAGGTTCACCTGCTTGAAGTAGTCCTCGACCTCTTCGACCACCTCGACCACGCGCCACAGGCGCAGGTCGCCGGTGTTCGGATCCAGCTTCGCGCGAATGTCGTTCTCCGCGCCGTAACGGTTACGGGCGGATTTCTGGATCGCTTCTTCCATCGCTTCGATCACGATCGACTTGTCGATCATCTTTTCCGAAGCGACCGAGTTTGCGATCGCGAGGAGCTCCGCGCGGTTTGCGGAAATGGCAGTGGCCATCAGTCGTCAGCCTTTTCTGGTTGGTCTTCTTGTACTTCGTCGGCACCTGTCGTGTCGAGCGGTCTGGTCGCGGCAATCAACGCATCCGTCAGGACGAGCTGCGCCGAGTGGATCTGGTCGCGCGGGAGAGAGACCTCGCCCGCCTTGCGGTCAGTGAGGGTGACGGTGTCACCCCCCGGACCATTGGCAATGCCCTTGAGCTCGCCGCGATAATTGCGCTGGCCGTCATAGCCCTTGGCCATGCTGATCTTCGCTTCGTGCCCGGCCCAGTCGGAAAAATCCTTCGCGCGGGTCAGCGGGCGGTCGATGCCGGGCGAGCTGACTTCGAGGTGGTAGGCCCCTTCGATCAGCACGTCGCCCTGCTCTTCCAGCGCGTCGATCCTGGCGGAGACTGCACGGCTCAGCGCGGCGCACTGCTCGATCACCAGCTGCCCCGTCGCAGGGTCTTCCGCCATGATCTGGAGCGCCTGCGTGCCGTCACCGGCTTCGGACGGCATCATTTTCACGCGCACGAGTTCGAAGCCGAGGGCCTTTGCCTCGGGCTCGATGATCTGTGTCAGTCGCGCGATATCCGCCATAAGTCTCCGTTTTCATGTCCAATCGACATAGCATGCAGCTTGGCGCCGGTGCCTTTCGGCCCGGCCCAACTTGGTGCCAGCAATGTCGGGATGGCGGTGAGATAGGCCGGAGCGCTGCAAATTGCAACGCGAAAGAGGAAACAATCAGTCGCCCAGGCCCGGATAGGTCGTCGTGCTGCCGAAATAGCGGATGAGTTCGGCGTGGAGCAAAGTATCTTCTGCCGCTCCTCCCAGTTCCATCGCTGCCGAAAACTCGTCTTCCGGCCCATGATAGGGGCCATTCAGGAATGCTTGGAAAACCTCTTCATCGGCCAGGGTGCCCCCGACCATTACCGTGGACACACCTTCGCGCAGGAAAACCCAGCCATCCTGCCTGCGGATAAATTGCGCCTGCAGTTCCGATGGCAGAATCTCGCGTCCAAGCGAGCGTGCAACCTCCGATATCCCGTAGTCGAGCGGTGTCTCCCCTGCCCCCAGGATGACGACCGGCGCCCCGCGTGGCGCGATGGCGACCGTATCGATGTTGAAGCCTGCGACGATGGTGGGAAGCGGTACTGGCGGATCGGCGACGAAGGCTTCGGCGCCCAGCAGCCCCAGCTCTTCGGCGCTTGTCGCCAGCACGATCAGATCGCGATCCATCGGGCCTTCACGCGCGGCCAACCGCACTGCCTCGACCATCACAGCCAGTCCGCTCGCATTGTCGACCGCGCCGTTGCACAGCCTGTCCGGCGCATCGGCCGACCTGCATTCATCCCCTAGGTGATCCCAGTGCGCGAGGACGATCAACGCGCCTGCATCCTCCACCTGCCCCGGCAGGATGCCGATGATATTCGCGGTTTCGATGCGGCTGACATCCTGTGCGATGCTGCCTTGGAGAAGCGTGTCGTAAGCGATGACACCCAGCCCGTCGGGCTGCCGCTCCGCATTCTTGCCGATCAGTTCCATCAGGCTGGTACTGTTTTCGGGCGAGAGCAGGAAAATGGCGGGCGCTTTCGTTTCGCTTTCAAGCCGCCAGCGGCCGCGAGCTACGAAGCCGGCGACCTGATCGAACGTCGCCCGGTCGGCGGTGGTGATGACCACAGCCTTGGGATCGGCCTGTTCCAGCTGGGATGCGCGCTTGAGCAATTCCGAAGCGGGGATCACCAGTGCGCGGTTGACCAGCGACCCTGCCTTGAGCGCTGCCAGATCGGCATTGACACCAACCATGGGGACATCGGCAAGCGACGGATTGTCGACACCTGCATGCGACCCGATTACGCCTTCTGCAAAACGGACTGTGCGGCTGCCCTTGCGGATAGAGGCCTCGCTCGACGAGGAGTCCGGCTTGGCACTGCGGCGGACAAGGGTGAAGTCCTGGGTCCAGTCAGCAGCACCGCTCTCATCCTGCCCCAACCCCGGACGAAGGCCCAGTTCGGCATAGCGTCCGATCAGCCAGGACCGCGTTTTTTCCTCTCCATAGGCTCCGGGATAGCGACCGCCGAAGCTATCGTCGGCCAGCACCTCGATATCGCGTGATAGGCTCGCCTCGATCATGTCGAGCGACGGCGGCGGTGGCGCTGAGGGCACGCTTGCGCACGCACCCACAAGCAATGCCGCCATGCCTGCCAGAATATTGCGCATTGTCACCCCCACGTGTCCCGCTTCCCTAGTCGGCGGTCCAACCGCCATCGACGCTCCAGTTCGCGCCATTCACATTGGCCATCGAATCGCGACACAGGAACACCGCCATTTCGCCGATGTCTTCCGGCTGGACGAATTTCTTGGTCGGCTGCTTGGCAAGCAGCACCTGGTCGATCACCTCGTCGCGGCTCATGTTACGCGCCTTCATGGTGTCGGGAATCTGGTTTTCGACCAACGGCGTCCAGACATAGCCCGGACTGATGCAGTTGGCCGTAACCCCGCTGGTCGCCAGTTCCAGCGCGACCGTCTTGGTAAGACCCGCAATGCCGTGCTTCGCGGCCACATAGGCGCTCTTGTAAGGCGATGCGACCAGCGAATGCGCGCTTGCGGTGTTGATGATGCGACCCCAGCCCCGCGCCTTCATGTGCGGTACGGCCAGCCGGATCGTGTGGAACGCTGCCGACATGTTGAGCGCGATGATCTTGTCCCACTTGTCGACAGGGAATTCATCGACCGGGCTCACGTGCTGCATGCCTGCATTATTGACCAGGATATCGATCCCTCCTGCCGCCGACATCATTTCCTCGATCGCGGCAACATCGGTCAGGTCGCTGTTGAAATAAGCCGCGCCGCCCAGTTCTTCGCGCAGTTTTGCGATCTCGCCCTCATCACCGAAGCCGTTGAGGACGATGTCTGCCCCTTCCGCATGGAGCGCGCGGGCGACGGCGAGGCCGATCCCCGAAGTCGAACCGGTGACAAGAGCCTTCTTACCTTTAAGGAACATCGCTAGCCTTTCGAGGATTAACCAAGCCGTGTGGGGCCAACTTGCGCGAAGGCGAGCAGGTACCGCTGGCAGGTGTGTGCATTGCAGGGCGTCCCTTCACATGCGCGCAGGGGAAAGAACAAGGGGAATAGCGCAATGCGGCTCAATCCATTCGACACCGACAATATCGATGTGCGCGGCAGCAGCAGCCGCTTCCCAGGCGGTGGTGCAGGGCAATTGGGCTGCGGCACGCTGATCCTTGCAGGTGTCGTCTCGCTGCTGTTCGGCACCGATCTGGGCCAGACGATCGCCGTGTTCGAAACCGTCGACCAGGCTACGAATATTGGGCAGACCGCAAATCCTAATGGCACCATGAGCGAGCAGGAGGTCTGCACGCAGAACGAATACGCGACCGAGGCGTGCAACGCCCTGCAATCGCTCAACGAGACCTGGCAGCCGGAATTCGAGCGTGCGGGAATCGAATTCCAGCAGCCCTTTCTTCACATTTTCAGCGGCGGCGTGAACACGCAGGGATGCGGCAGCGCGTCATCCGCGGTCGGCCCGTTCTACTGCCCTGCCGATGGCGGCATCTATATCGACACCAGCTTTTACGACCTGATGCAGCGCGAACTGGGTGCGAACGGCGACTTCGCCCGGCTCTATGTCGTGGCGCACGAATACGGCCACCATATCCAGAACCTGACCGGGCTGGCGGGGCAGGTGCGCAGCGCGCAGCAGCAGGACCAGCGCCGCGCAAACGAACTCAATGTGCGCATGGAGCTGCAGGCCGATTGCTACGCTGGCGTGTGGGCCGGCAAGAACAAGAATCGCATCGAACCCGGTGATTTCGAGGAAGGCATGCGCGCTGCCGCCGCAATCGGAGACGATGCCATTTCGGAACGCATGGGAGGTAGGGTCTCGCCCGAAAGCTTCACCCACGGTACCAGCGCACAACGCATGGAAGCATTGCGGCTGGGCATGAACAGCGGCAACGATACCGTGTGCGACCGCTATTTCGCGCCCGACTCGTTTTAGGCGCGCTATCGTTTTGGGGGGCTGAGCCGGACACGCGATGGACTTCATCCGGAACCTTTTCACGCTGTTCCAGCGATTGCAGGCGATCGTTCGCGACGGCCAGAAGCGCCGGGACCTGCCGGGCATGGTGATGGCGCTGTTTGGCGAAACCTTCGGCGGCGGGAACGATGCGGACGGACAGGGCGAAGGTCCCGCAGTTTACCAGGGTGCACGCGCGCAGGCCGATCAATCGAAGCCCGAGATGGCATCGCGTGCCACCGCCCGCAACAAGGCCTCGCGCAATGACGACCTGCCGCAACCTGCCGTTTATCGCAGCGCCGATGGGGCCGATCCGCTAGCCGGGCTCGAGTCGGCGCGTGCACCGGCGCGCAATGCGGACGACAGGGACGAACGTTTTCCCGAGCCTGCTTCGGCCACGCCCCTCCAGCGCGAAGACTACGACTACCAGCCTGCCTCGGCCGACCCTGCAGACGAGCCCGCAGAGCCCGCTTTCGAGCCCGCGAGCGCATCGGGCAGCCCCGCTATCGAAGAGCCCGTTACCGCCTCTGCCGCAGTCGCGTGGGACGATGAGTCGGATGGCGGAGAGGCGGTTGCAGAAGATGCCGCCGACGAATCTTCTCCGGCAAAAGCCTCTCCCGAACCAGCCTTGCCCGAGACGCCCGAGCCTGCGAGCGAGGCACCAGCACCTGCCGATGGCGACGACGAAGAGGACGACAACATGTTCGACCTCGACAATTGGCAGGAGACCGCCCTGAAAGTTGCCGGGGTGGGCGCCGCTGCAGCGGCCACGGCTGCCGGGGCGATGGCTATCAAGGATCGCTTCTTCGACGGTGACGACGAGGATGATGGCGATGCAGAAAAACCTGCCATCCCGCTCGGCCAGGGTGACGAAGCCGTTTTTGAAGACGATCAGGATGGCGCTGCCGGCTGGACTGCTGCGACCGCCGCCACTGCTCCGCTGGCTGCCGCAGCGGCGATGCCCGCCACCGGCGCGAATAACGAGGATGCATCCCAGCAAACGGCGCCCGCGCAGCCGCGCCGCCCGCACCCGGTGGAGATCATCCCTGCCGATCCGCGCAATCCTGCAACCCAGCCAGCCTCGCAAACCCTCGCCAACCCCGGCATCCGGCTCTACGGCACGCTCGACGCGAAGATGTACGCCGAATTCACCGAAATGCTGGCCGAGCAGACGCCCGGAGGCCCGATCGTGATCGCGCTGACCACGATGGAGGGTGACCCGGAAATCGCGCGCAGCATGGCCGACGACATTCGCCTGCTGCGCGATCGCGGGCGGCGCGAAATCATCTTCCTCGGCAAGACGGCGGTATACGGCGCTGGCGTGCTGTTCATGGCCGCCTTCCCGGTAAGCCACCGCTACCTTACCCGGGCGACCAAGGTGCTGGTGACGGAGAACAAGCGTGCCCAGCCGCTCGAACTGGCCGGCGGCTCGCTGCGCAGCGTGGCCAGCCAGCTCGAACATGCGCAGCGCGAAATCCAGCGCGAAATCGCGCAGGAAGACGAGGATTATCGCGCCATCTCCGAAGGATCTAACGTCAGCATCCAGGAACTGCGCGAGAAGGCCCCGCACGACTGGTACATCACGGCCAGCGAGGCCAAGGCGATGGGGTTGATCGCCGAGGTCGTTTGAGCCTCTGCCGTTAAGCCTCAGCCATCTGTTGCAGGGCATTCAACCGACGGGTCGCGCCACTTGTCGCTGTTTGCTCGACAATCAAGGAGCCGAAGCTACTCCCCTCTCCAGAGCGCGCCCCCATTCCCCCCAAGAAGCGCGCCGGACGAGGGAGATCATACGGATGCAGTTTTCGCGCCGGTTCACCGCCGCCTGCCTGGCTTCGGCCGCCTTCACCACCCCCGTGATAGCGCAGGACGACGCCGCCACCACATCTACCGCCCCCGAGACATCCGTTGCCGCAATCGAGAACGGGCAGGTGTACCAGCCGGCTTTCTTCCAGCGTTTTGCTCCGCAAACCGCG
Organism: Alteriqipengyuania sp.; assembly: GCF_964222115.1. Classification (NCBI taxonomy): domain Bacteria; kingdom Pseudomonadati; phylum Pseudomonadota; class Alphaproteobacteria; order Sphingomonadales; family Erythrobacteraceae; genus Alteriqipengyuania; species Alteriqipengyuania sp. Next base: position 47,034 of record NZ_CAXQBM010000081.1, on the reverse strand, counting down.
CTCGATATGGTTGGCCAGGTTCCCGGCTTCGGCATTACCGGACAAAGCGATGCGCGCGGCCTTGGCCAGGGCGGCGCCAACGTGCTTCTCAATGGGACGCGCTTTTCCGGCAAGTCGGTCAGCATCACCGATGCTCTCGGCCGCATCCCCGCAGCAGACGTCGTCCGGATCGAGCTGCTCGATGGGGCATCGCTCAATATCCCGGGGCTCTCCGGCCAGGTCGTCAACGTGGTGTACGAAAGCGGCGGTGGTGGCGGCCAATTCCGATGGTCGCCGCAATTCCGGTCCAGCGGGACGGACCCGCTGCTGACCAATGGCGAAATATCGTGGTCGGCAACGTCAGGCCGCGTCGACTACACGGTCAGCCTCCAGAATACCTCGGCCCACCAGGGCAACGAGGGGCCGGGCTTCCGCTATGACGGCAACGGCGATCTGGTCGAAACCCGCTACGAAAACCTGTTTATCGAGCGAGAGCGCCCCAAGCTGAGCGGTACGATCAAGTACTCTGGTGCCGGTGGCGACGTCGGCAACTTGAGTGGCGCATTTCAGCTCTATCGGCTCGACTATCTGGAGCTGCGCGACGGCAATCTCGGCACGCGCAAACTGGTGCAGAAGGAAGACGAATATAATTACGAGATCGGCGGCGACTATGCCTTCGATCTGGGGAGCGGCAGGCTCAAGCTGATCGGGTTGCGGCGCTTCGAGGCAAGCGATTTCCAGAACACCGTGCGATCGACATACGCTGATCAAAGCCCCGACACCGGATCGCTGCAGGATCTCTATATCGACGAGACAGAGAGTATCCTGCGCACGGAATACGCCTGGAAAGCTGGCGCGAACGACTGGCAGATTTCGCTGGAGGGCGCGCTCAATTCGCTTGCCACCGCAAACGAGGTTCAGCGGCTCGATCCCACAACGGGCGGCCATGTGCCAGCTTTCGCATCTCCCGAAACCGTGGTGGAGGAAAAGCGCGCCGAGGCCGCGATTACCTGGGGGCGCCAACTGGCCGCCAATCTCTCGCTACAAGCCTCCATCGGCGGGGAATATTCGGAGCTTTCGCAAAGCGGCCAGCGCGGCAAGATGCGCAGTTTCTGGCGCCCCAAGGGCTTTGTTTCGGCGGCTTGGAAGGCGACACCGGATCTCGACCTGCGGCTCAAGGTCTCGCGCGCGGTCGGCCAGCTCAACTTCTTCGATTTCGTCGCCTCGACCGATCTGGGATCGGGCAACAACCAGGCGGGCAATCCCGACCTTGTGCCCGAACAGAGCTGGGATATCGAGCTGGAGGCTACCAAGACGCTCGGCCCGTGGGGCTCGCTCACGATTACCGGCATTCATCGCGCCATATCCGACCGGGTTACGCAGATTCCCATCGGCGCGACCGACGAAGCGCCCGGCAACGTGGACAGGGCCACCATCAACTTCCTGCGTGCGCGTGGTACCTTCAAGCTCGATCCGATCGGCTGGCGCGGCGCGCAGATCGACCTGACCACGTTCATCCGCGAAACCAGTGTCTACGATCCGCTGGACGGGATCTATCGCCCCTTTTCTGGTTCGCAGCGGCGCCTGCTCGACGCCAGCCTGCGGCATGACGTGCCTGCGAGCGACTGGGCCTATGGCGGCGGCATCTATGCCTACGACAGCGAACCGGGCGTGCGTCTCAACCAGGTTAGCCAGCGGTCCCTGGATGGGGCCGATGGCTACGTATACGTGGAGCACAAGGATGTGGCTGGCCTTAAGCTGCGCGCGACAGTGGGCAACCTGCTGAATGCGGGGGATGTCTTCAGCCGGACGGTCTTCGTCAATCGGCGTGGCGGCCCGGTCGCCTTCAGCGAGGCCGAAGATCGCACCTATGGCACGATCTTCACCTTCGACATCAGCGGCAGCTTCGGCTGAGGGCGCTCACGGACATATAACCCCAAGGATAGAACAAGGGCGGCGCACCCGGGAATGAGGTACGCCGCCCTTTTTCGCACGCTACAGCTAATCAGTTCGCGCGTGCGATTTCCTGCATGGCCTGGTCGAGCGAGCGAAGTGCTTCGGCTCGCTCGCGCTCGCTCAGGCCCTTCTCGCGCTCAACCGCACGGCGGGCATTGGCAATCGCGCTGCGCGCACTGGCGAGCTGGGCGGTCCGGCAAATCACCATGACCTTCTTGCCATTGGCATTGGTCGTCTCACGCACGGTCCGGTCGCTGCCATCGCACTCGAACCTGAACTCAGGCATTTCGGCATTCGCCTTGGCGAGTGCTACGCGCATTTCCTTGTGAAATTCGCCATTTTCGCCAAGGCGTTCGCGCAAGACTTTCATCTCCTCGGCAAGCTCGCCTTTTTCGCCAAGGCGTTCGCGCAGGGCCTTCATCTCTACGGCAAACTCACTCTCTTCGCCCGCCAGGTCGACCACGATGCGTAAATCGTCCCCCAGCTTCTCCGCATCGAATTCCACTTTGCGAAGTTTTAAGACCTTGGCTTCGATCTCCGCGCGCTCTTCTGCCGTGGCTTCGCGACCATTGACCGTATAGCGGGTCTGCTCGACCGGTTTGCCCGAGCCATCCTTCACCACCTTGCGTTCAACCCAGACGACCCGTTCGCCTTCTTCCCCAACCGTAGTGCCCTCGGGCATTACGAAGACGTTGGTTTCGACATCCGGCGCTTCCGGCGCAGCGGATGCACCAGGTGCGGCAGGCGCCTGCGGTGGCGACGGCGGCGCAGGAGGCAGCTCGGCGGTCTGTGCCTCGGCGTGCGAGATCGTGGCGGTCAGCGGCAGGGCTGCAAGTGCACACAGGATCAGTGCGCGGCCAAACAGGCGGCGGCGGGGGGAATGATCGGACATGGTCAAGCTCCTCAGACGATGGATGATCGATTTGTCGCCCAGCACCGGGCATGCCATCGGCGCGGCGAGCGCATAATGCGCAGTGCCGTTGGCGCCGGTGACGAATGACGCGATTGTGTGGGCATAGGATGCGCGAAGCCGGGCATCGCATCGTGCGACCACGCGGGCATCGCAGGCCGCTTCCTGGTCGCGGCGCATCGCCCGCCAGCCAACCCAGCCCAGCGGATTGAACCAGTGCATGGCGAAAAGCGGCTGCGTGAGGGCATTGGCCAGCAGATCGTGCGCGCGGTGGTGTGCCAGCTCGTGCTCCAGCGCCAGATCGCGCTGGATAGGGTCGGTCTGCGCCATGAACCCGGCAGGCAAGGCGACGACCTTGTCGAACACACCGAAGGCGACGGGCGATGCAGTGGCCGGTGTTTCGATCAGGCGCACCCGACCGCGCGTGCCGACTTGGCTGCTCCCTGCCAGCAGATCGCGGCGCATCGCGAAATAATTGCGATAGCGCACGGTCAGGAAGGTCAGTGTGCCAACCAGCCAGACAACGAGCCCCACAAGCAGCCAGTCTATCGCTGGCGCGCTGGTCACCATCGGCTGCATCAGGGCGATCTCACCGGCGACCTCGACACCCGCCGATGGCCCGAGCGCAACGGGAACGGCCGCCGTGGATAGCTGCGAAACCGGCGGAGCAATCTCCGCAGGCAATACGATCGGGGGCATCAGCAGGCGCAGGAAGGGCAATGCCCACAGGGCATAGGCGGCCTGTGCCCCGAAATGGCGGGAGACCGGGCGCCGCAGGACAAGCACCAGCGCTATGAGCGCCCCGGTCCACGCAATGGTCTCGAAAGCGAAGCTCTGCAGGTCGATGCTCATTTGCGCATCTCCTTGAGCAGGCGTTCGATCTCGCCGAGGTCTTCGTCGGTCAAAGCCTCGCTCTCCGCGAGATGGGCGAACAGCGATGCTGCGCGCCCCCCGAACAGGCGATCGACCAAGCGGCGCGATTCCGTGCCGACATATTCCGAACGCTCGACCCGGGGAGAGTAGAGAAACCTGCGTCCGTCCGGCTCGGTCGCCAGAACTCCCTTGGTCACCAAGCGAGAGAGGAGCGTCTTTACCGTCGGCATGGACCAGCCGCGCGCCTCGCAAACCTCGTCGCACACTTCGGTGGCGCTGACCGGATGGCGATCCCAGATCACCTCCATGATCGCGTGCTCGGCTTCGCTTATCCGTTCGCTTCGTTCGCTGTCGGCCTTCGCCATCGCACCCTCCCTCGGTATTCGACTCCGCACTCGTCGATTACGACTGTAGCCATACCGACTACGGATGTAAACATGAAGCACGGATGAATGGAGCCAACACCTCAAGGAGTTCGTCGAGCCACACCATGCGTGTACCGACAACCTTTGAATTGCCCCTCCCCCGCCCCATCTCACCCGGCATGACCAAACTCTCCCTGCTCGATCTGCTTCACGTCGCCGAAGGCCGCGATGTGCGACACGCCCTTGCCAATGCTGCCGACATTGCGCGGCATGTGGAAGCGCTGGGGTTCGAGAGATACTGGTGCGCGGAGCATCACGGGATGGAAGGCATTGCGAGCGCCGCGACCAGCGTCGTGATCGGCCATGTCGCCGCCGCGACGACCCGCATGCGCGTGGGCGCGGGCGGCATCATGCTGCCCAACCACGCACCGCTGGTTATCGCAGAGCAATTCGGCACTCTCGACGCGCTTTTCCCCGGACGCATCGACCTGGGGCTGGGCCGCGCTCCGGGCAGCGACCAGCGAGTCGCCGCCGCGCTGCGCCGCAACCTCAACACGGATCCCAACGTATTTCCGCGCGACGTGGTGGAACTGCAAAGCTATTTCGCAAATGACGGGCGCACCGGCATTGTTGCGACCCCCGGCGCGGGCGCAGATGTTTCGCTCTACATTCTCGGCTCCAGCCTGTTCGGCGCGCAAGTCGCCGCGATGCTGGGACTGCCCTACGCCTTTGCCAGCCACTTCGCCCCACAGGCGCTCGACGAGGCGCTGCAAGTCTACCGCGACCGGTTCGAGCCCTCGGACATCCTGAGCGAACCCTATGCCATCTGTGGGTACAACGTGTTCGCAGCTGACACGGAAGAGGAAGCGCAATTGCTCGCGACCTCGATGCAGCAGAGCTTCGTGCGGCTACGGACCGGGAAGCCGGGCAAACTTCCGCCGCCGGTGGCGGGCTATCGCGAGAGCCTGCCCCCGCAGGCCTCGGCCATGCTCGACGGGGTGCTCTCCGCGACAGCCATCGGAACGCCGTCGCAGGTTCGCGACCAGATGAACGCCTTCGTCGAGCGGACACAGGCTGACGAGCTGATCGTCGCTGGATCGATCTACGATCACGAGAAGCGCAAACGCAGCCTGACCCTGATGGCAGAGGCATTCATGGGCGAGCCTGCCGCAGCCTAGGCTTCAGCAGACTTCGGCGGTGTTCTCCGGGATCGGCCCGGGTGGCACGCGCGCGGGGTGGCGCCAGAACGGGTCGGCCGCCAGCCGCGTCGTATCGCCATAGGCACGCGCCAGCACGGCGTGGAGCGCAGGGTCGTAGGCCTCCAGATCGTCGCGATTGAGGATCCGCGTTCCATCGACCACCGTCAGCCGGTTCGATTCGAACCAGAACTGCGTCCCTTCCGCCCAATATTCGTGCATGGTCGTCGCGGCATATTCGTTAAGCCAAAGGTCGTTGGCGAGCGCATTCGCGTAGGCCGCTTCGACATCGGCGTAGAGCGCCGGATCCGCACCTTCGATCGCGAACAGGATATTATGCGCGAACTCATGGACGAGGATCGTTTCGCCGTAATAGCGGCTAGTCCGCAGGCCGAGGATATCCTCTTCCGACCCGGCCGTGCGCGGCCCGCCAATGCCCCTTGCGCGCGCATCCCAGTAGGCGCGATCGGTCAGCGAACCGACCCGCTCCTCGTAATGCTTCTTCTCGCACCGGGTCAGGCGCGGGTCGTCGGGCGCGGGCCTGGTCCAGTGCGCATTCTCGGGCAGGTCGAGCAGCGCTTCGGTTTCCGCTATGATGGCGACACGATACCCCTCGCGCTTTAGCCACGCCGCGAGATCCGGGCGATACGCGAGCATGTCTTCGATCATAGCTTCGGCAGCGACCAGTGCTTCGTGCGAGACACGTGCCGACGACACCACCGGGATTCCGTCCGCGTCGCGGTACTGCGTGTAAAAGGCGGGAATGCCAAGCGTCGGAGGCGGGGCGGCGGGGCCGGTCGCGCAGGCCGCCAGTGCGACGATCCCGGCAAGGGCAGCGATCAGGCGTGGCGTCATCTGCATTCAGATCAACCGCGCACGCTGATCTTCGGTCAGAACCTGGCAGGCTTGCTCTGTCTTTCCGAACCACTTGTAGCGATTGCGGGCGACGAGATTGTAAACCGGGTCGAGGATGAAGTTCGGGATGATCCGGAATACGATAAGCGCCTTCCATAGCCCGCCCATCGCCCGCGCGACTTCGAAATAGCCGTCGAACTTGATGAAGGGGCGCCCGTTGCGGATGAAGAGATAGGTCTCGTCCCAGTCGACCCCGTAATGGCGGCAGAGTGCTTCGCCCAACCCTTCCTGCGCGGACGTAAAGGCAATCATGCCACGCTTGTCATGCCGCATGATGAAGCCGACCCCGGTGCCGCACAAAACGCAGTGGTGATCGAACACGAATACCGGCCGGCTCTCGTCGAAATCGGGCACGGCAGGGTCATCGCGGTAGGAGTAAGGCGCGAATTTCGCGAAGTCGGTCTGTGTCGTGATGCTCATTCGTCGATCGCCGTGATGTCCAGCCCGTCGAGAGCAGCAAGATACTCGTCGAGTGCAATCAGGTCGAGGCAGGGGCGTGCTCCCGGTGCAATGGCATCACCCGCGGCAAGTTTACGCGCGAACAGGATCGCGGGCATGCAGGGGATGTTCGGCCCATGCCCCTTCCGGGCGATGATCCAGTGCCGCCGTTCGACCGGCTGCCCGTCTGCGCCCCGCCCGCGAATGAACATGTGAAAGCCGCTGCGGTCGCTACCGAGCGGGCCGAACAGGAAGCTCGCGCGCAGTAATGCGCCTGCCCAGCGATCGAGCCGCGGCAATACGCCCGCTCGCACCCCCCAGCTCAGCAGCCAAGTTCCCCAGTGGAGCGAAGCAATCTCGTGCCCTGCACAAAAACGCATCGACTTGAGGTCGGGATAGCGCTGCGGAAACAGATCGAGGTCGGGAATGTCGCAATAGCCAAACCAGCGCCGCCCGAGTTCGGGATAAGTCCGCGAATGGAGGCCCTGCCAGCCCCATACACGCCGCATCGCACCATCGCGCAGCATGGTGAAGGGCCTGCCGACGTAGGACAGGATGGCGCTCGCCGTACCGAGCCCGCGATTGGTCTGCTGCGCCGCGCTGATGCCGTAGTCAACGTGCTCGACCGTCATCGCCTTGGACGCTTGGTCGAGGTAGGCGGCGGTCAGGCACGGTACCGAACTGGCGCCCGCGATCACTGCGACATCGGCTAGCCTCGCCGATGCATCGAGGGTGCCGATCCCGCACACGAAGGCGCGCGCGTCGGCAAGATCGCAATAATGCGCGCCGCAGCGAATCGCCGCTTGCGCGACCCGGTAGTCCTGCTGCTGGAAGGGGCCGACCGTATGGATCACGAGGTCGGGCGCGATCGCGCGCAACGCCGCCTCGGGCTCACGAATATCGACCACGGCTCCGCGCGCCGGGTTCGCGGCATCGAGTTCCGCCGCAAACGCATTTGCCTTGCCCTCGTCCCGCCCACAGATGACCAGCTCGATATCCGGGTTCGGCGCGAGCGCCCGCGCGACATAGCCGCCGAAATTGCCGTAACCGCCAAGGATCGCGACGCGGAAACTCATGAGGGCTTGGCTACCATCAGCCAGAAGACCAGGGCCAAGCCGACGAATGCGGGCCAGCCGAGCACAAACCAAGTTCGAATACGCCGCGCCAGCAGCCCCTCGTCAATTGCCGCACCGTCCAGCCTGGCCCGATACGCATCACGGATCTGCAATTGCAGCCGCACGACCGGCAGCCAGCACGCCAGCGCGACCAGATAGATCGCATAGGTCGCAAGCAGCCACGGGGCGAACGGGTCCACCCCGGTCATAAGGACCAGCGCAAACCCGCTGATCGGTTGCACCAGCCCCGCCGTGAGCGTGAAGATCATGTCCGCCACCGCCGTGGTCCGCGCGGCGAAATACGCCGCTGCAGGATCGCCGCTGCGCGTGCCCATCAGGAAGAAGAACGCAATCCCGATCCCTGTGCCAAACAGGATAGTCGAGGAAATGATATGGACCGTTTTCAGGAGCAGGTAGGTCTCCACGGCCCGGCGACCTCCTTAATACACCCGCTTCTTCGGCTTGATGTACTCGACATCGTCGGTCAGCGTGTATTCGTGCACCGGGCGGTAGTCGATCTTCATGTCGCCCTTGCCCGATCCCTTGGCGCCGCCGCCCCAACCATCGAACCACGTGATCGTGTGCTTCATCCAGTTCTTGTCGTCACGCTCGGGGAAATCCTCGTGCGCGTGGGCGCCGCGGCTTTCCTTGCGGTTCTCTGCCGAAGCCATGGTCACGCTCGCCTGCGCCATCAGGTTGTCGAGCTCCAGCGTCTCGATCAGGTCGCTGTTCCAGATGAGCGAGCGGTCCGACACGTGGATATCGGCCATCGATGTGTTTACTTCGGCAAGGTGCTTCTTGCCCGCCGCCAGCGTCTCGGTGTCCCGGAACACGGCGGCATGCTTCTGCATGGTCTTCTGCATGTCCTCGCGAATGCGCGCGGTCGGCGAGCCGCCCCGCGCGTGGCGGAAGTGGTCGAGCCGGGTTAGTGCGAGGTCAGCGCTGTCGGCAGGCAGCGCGTCCTGCTTCGCATGGGGCTTCAAATTGTCGCGCAGGTGATGGCCCGTCGCACGACCGAACACGACGAGGTCGATCAGCGAGTTAGAGCCAAGGCGGTTCGCGCCATGGACCGACACACACGCTGCCTCGCCCACGGCATAGAGGCCGGGCACGACATGATCGGGATTGCCGTCCGGCCCGTGGGTCACGACCTGGCCGTGATAATTACACGGGATGCCGCCCATGTTGTAATGCACGGTCGGCGTCACGGGCAGCGGTTCGCGCGTCAGGTCCACGCCGGCAAAGATCTTGCCGCTTTCGGTGATGCCCGGAAGCCGCTCTGCCAGCACCTTGGGATCGATATGGTCGAGGTGCAGGTAGATGTGGTCCTTATCCGCACCCACGCCGCGCCCTTCGCGCATTTCGAGCGCCATCGAGCGGGAGACGACATCGCGGCTGGCGAGATCCTTCGCAGACGGAGCATAGCGTTCCATGAAGCGCTCGCCCTCGGAATTGGTGAGATAGCCGCCCTCGCCGCGCGCGCCTTCAGTAATCAGCACGCCCGCGCCGTAGATGCCGGTCGGGTGGAACTGGACGAACTCCATGTCCTGCAAGGGCAGGCCTGCGCGCAGCACCATGCCGCCGCCATCGCCAGTGCAGGTGTGTGCGGAGGTCGCGGTGTAATAGCAGCGGCCATAACCGCCGGTCGCGAGCACCACCGCCTGCGCCTTGAAGCGATGGATGCTGCCATCGTCGAGGCACATTGCGATCACGCCGACGCAGCGACGATCCGCGCCCTCACCCGCCATGATCAGGTCGATCGCGAAATATTCAATGAAGAAGTCGGCGTCGTACTTCAGGCTCTGCTGGTAGAGCGCGTGGAGCATCGCATGCCCCGTGCGGTCGGCGGCAGCGCAGGTGCGCTGCACCGGCGGGCCTTCGCCCATGTTCTGCATGTGCCCGCCGAACGGACGCTGGTAGATCGTGCCGTCCTTGTTGCGGCTGAAGGGCACTCCTGCATGCTCCAGCTCGTAAACCGCCTGCGGGGCTTCGCGTGCGAGATATTCGATCGCGTCCTGATCGCCCAGCCAGTCCGACCCCTTGACGGTGTCGTACATGTGCCAGGTCCAGTGGTCTGGTGTGTTGTTGCCCAGCGATGCGGCGATGCCGCCCTGTGCCGCCACGGTGTGCGATCGCGTGGGGAAGACCTTGGAGATGTTCGCGGTCTTGAAGCCCGCTTCGGCCGCGCCCATCGTGGCGCGCAGGCCCGATCCGCCTGCGCCCACCACGACCACGTCGAAAGTATGATCGATGATCGGGTAGGCTTCGCCCACACTCTTGGGCCCGGTATTCTTCGGACGGCTGGTCCCCGTGTCGTTGGGGTTCTGGCTTGCCATCAGGCAGCTCCTGCAAAGGCGATGCTGGCGATGCAGAAGACGCCGAAGACGCCCCCCGCAATCGCTGCGAGATTGAGAAGAGCGATCAGCGCAAAGCGGCTGCCGCCCTGGTGGATGTAGTCTTCGATCAACACCTGCAGGCCCAGCCGCGCGTGCCAGAAGGTGCTGAGGATCAGCAGGATCATCGCTGCCGCGCTGATCGGTTTGGCAAGCCAGTCGGTGACCGTGCCGTAGTCGTAGGCGGGCAGCATCATGAAGCTGACCACCAGCCACAGCACCAGCCCGAGATTGCCGATCGCTGTGAACCGCTGGAGCAGCCAGTGATGCGCACCTTCATGCGCCGAGCCGAGGCCGCGCACGCGGCCGATAGAGGTTCCGTTACCCATCAGGCGAATACCCCCTGCTTGGAAAGAATGACGAACCAGAACGCGGCAGTCAGCAGGATCGCGAAGATCGGGCTGAGCGTGGACCACAGCTTGTTGGTGTTCAGCTCGTAACCCGCGCCAATATCCATCACGAAGTGGCGCAAACCGCTCATCATGTGATTGAAGAAGGCCCAGCTCAGGCCGACGAGCACGATGTAACCGGGGATCGATGTCGCCACGGCAGAGAACGTCGCATAGGCCTCTTCACCGGCAGCGAGAGCGCCCAGCCACCACAGCAGCACACCGAGACCGACCAGCGCCAGCCCGTCGCCGGTAACGCGGTGCAGGATCGAGGTCAGCATGTGCGGGCCCCACTTCCATATCTGGAGATGGGGGGAGAGTGGTCTGTTCGACATGACGGGTGCTTGATCCAATCTGACAGGACGGAAAGGCGGCTTTGCGCCTCCACTTAGCGGAAGCGCGACGAGGTTCAAGGCAGCGTGAGCAGATGTGCCACGCCCCGATACGCGCAGGCCGCTACGCGCAGGGCTTGGTTGAAGCCTGCGAAAGGCCTATCGCGAAAACACATGACTTGCATTCTCGTCACCGGATCGAGCCGCGGGATCGGCGCCGCCATTCGCGAACAGCTGGAGGCGCGGTGCGTGAAGGTGATCGGCCATTCGACGCGCGGCGATGACGAAGCCGAGATTGCGGCCGATTTCTCCGATCCTCCGGCGCCATCATTGCTGTGGGAAGAAGCGATGCGGCAGGCCGACGGCCAGATCGATGTGCTGGTCAATAATGCAGGCCTGTTCGACGCAAGCGATCTTGATCGGTCGGACATCGAATGGCTCGACGCATGGGAAGAAACGCTGCGGATCAACCTGACCGCCACTGCGCAGCTCAGCCGGTTTGCCGTGCGCCACTGGCAGGAAACGGGTCGAAGTGGGCGCATCGTCCATGTCGCCAGCCGCGCGGGCCATCGCGGCGATTCCCCCGCGCACTGGCACTATGCCGCAGCGAAAGGCGGGATGCTGGCGCTGCACAAGACCATCGCGCGCGCCTATGCCGGCGAAGGCATCTACAGTTTCGCGATCACACCGGGTTTCACCGATACCGCGATGGCGGGGGACTATCTGGAGTCGCGCGGTGGCCCCGGCCTGCTCGCCGATATCCCGCTGGGCCGTGTTGCCGAGCCGGAAGAGATCGCCGATATCGCCACCTGGTGCGCACTCGATGCCCCTCCTTCAATGACCGGCGCGACCATCGACGCCAATGGAGCCAGCTATGTCCGTTAGACTTGGGGCGCTGCTTGCGCTCGCGATGACCGTGGCCGGCTGCATGCCGCCCGAAGAACAGTCTTCCGTCCCGGCAGCCGAACCGCAGGCCAGTGTTGCGAGCTCGCTCGAACTGGGGACGAGCTTATCTAAATCGGCCTTCATCGAAGCCTGCGAGGACTGGGACGAATGGGACAAGCCGGCCCCGCCGTTCCAGCTGCTTGGCGACACATGGTACGTGGGCACCTGCGGTATCTCCGCGATCCTGATTATTGGCGAGGACGAACACGTGCTGATCGACAGCGGCGTGGAAGCCGCTGTGCCGCTGGTGCTCGACAATATCCGCGCGCTTGGGCTCGACCCGCGCGATGTCGGTTACCTGCTGATGAGCCACGAGCATTTCGACCATGTCGGTGGGCACGCGGCGCTGGTGGAAGCGACAGGCGCAAAGGTGATCGCATCGCCCGAGGCGGCAACGGTGCTGGAGAGCGGAACGGTGTCCCCGGATGATCCGCAGTCGGCGATCCATCCTGCGATGACGCCGGTGAAGGTCGACAGGATTGTTACCGATGGCGAGGTCCTGCGGATCGATGACAAGGACATCACCGCCCACCTGACACCCGGCCACACGCCCGGTGCCATGAGCTGGACGTGGCCTGCCTGCAGCCTGCCGTGGGAGCCGCCGCTGTGCCGGACCGTGGCCTATGTCGATAGCCTCTCTCCCGTATCGGCGGACGAGTACCGGTTCAGCGACCATCCCGCCCTCCTCACCGCATTCAGGGCAAGCATCGTCAAGGTCGCGCAACTGCGCTGCGATCTGCTGGTCACACCGCACCCATCGGCCAGCCGCATGTTTCCGCGACTGGTGAGCGGGGAGCTGCTCGGCGGGATGTCCTGTGCCGATTACGCCATTTCCATCGGCGACCGATTCGAAGCCCGACTGGCCGAGGAGGCTGCGAGTTGAAGAGCTGGAAACTGACCGCGCTGGTAGAACGGTCCGCCGCGGAAACCGCGCTGGCGGCCAGCAATGACGAGGATTGGGACAGCGAGCTCGTAATGAGCGCGCACGAGGTCGAGGCCGATCGCTACGATCCATTGAACGCGGGGCTGTGGCGAATCGAGGCTTGGTATCCGCGCCGCCCCGACCAGGCACTGCGGACTACGCTCGATCGCATGTTCGATGGCAACGCACCCGAGTTTGCGCTGGAAGAAGTCGAGCCGGAAGACTGGGTCACGCTCAGCCAGCATGCGGTAGCGCCGGTCCGCGCGGGGCCATTCCATATCCGAACGCCCGATCATGCGCCCGAACCGAACGCTATCGATCTGGTCATCCCCGCCAGCCGCGCCTTCGGCACCGGGCAGCACGAGACCACGGCGGGGTGCCTCGCCATGCTCGGCTGGCTGCGGACGCGCGGGATGCGCCCGCGAGACATCGCGGATATCGGCACCGGCACCGGCCTGTTGGCCATCGGCGCGTTGAAACTGTTTCCTGCCGCAAATGTGATCGCCAGCGATATCGACCCTGTGTGCGAGGAAATCGTGCGCGAGAACGCTGCCGGGAATGCTGTGGCGCTCGGCCAGCGGGCAGGCGCGCTCTATTATCTCACAGCGCCGGGCATGGATCACCCGGCGCTCAAGGCGCACGCGCCTTATGATTTGCTGATCGCCAACATCCTCGCAGGCCCGCTGGTCGAACTGGCGCCCGATTTCGCCCGCACATTGCAACAGGGGGCGCGGGTGATCCTGGCCGGACTGCTGACCACGCAGGAGGCACGTGTCACGCGTGCCTACCAGCGCGAGGGGCTGCGCCTCGAACACCGGATCGTCAATGGCGACTGGTCGATCCTGTGCCTCAGGGACGTGTGGGGTTGAGGGTGCTGAAGCTCCTTGGCCGGATCGTCTGGGGGCTGGCCGGTGCGCTCGCGCTGATCGTGGCCGGGTTTTTCCTTTCCGCATGGGTAGGGTCCAGCATCCCTCGCAATGGTGACTGGAAAGAGGCGGAAACCGGTATTCCGATCATGGTCGAAACCAACGGCGTCCACACCGGGATCGTCATGCCCGTCGTCACGTCGGTGAAGGACTGGCGCGAGACATTCCCGTCTGCATCCGAGCACATGCGCGAAGGGATGAAGCCTACACATATCTCGGTCGGCTGGGGTGATCGCGAGGTCTTTCTCACCGTGCCCACCTGGGGGGACCTGAAAGCGAGCACTGCAGTAAGGATCGCCACACAGGGCGGGCCTGCTGTGATGCGGATTGGCCATTACTATCGCCCCACTGGCGGCCCGAATCATCGCTGGGTTGTTTTACGCGAGGAGGAATATGCGCGGCTTGTCGCGCGGATCGAGGCGGGCCTGCCGCTCGTCGAGGATCCGCACGACCGCGGGAGCCATGACAGCTTCGATCCGACCGCCCGGGTCTACGACAGCATCGGGCATTACACCCTTGGCAATACCTGCAACCAGTGGGTGGGCGATACGCTGGCCACAGCCGGAATCGAGATGGGTCTGTGGACCCCGCTGGCGGGCGGCGTGATGAAATGGATCCCCGAAAGCGGGGCCGAGCCCTAATCCGGGGCCTGCACTGCGGCACGTCGTGCCGACAGAAACCGCGCTTCTGCTGCCTCCGGCTCCAGCGCGAGAGCCGCGTCATATTCTGCGCATGCTTCCTCGCGGCGCCCCGCCCGCGCAAGCAGATCGGCGCGGGCTGCGTGAAATGGCAGGAAGCCAGCGAGTTTTTCGCTATCCAGCTCTTCCAGCGCCGCGAGGCCATCGCAAGGCGACTTCGCCCTGCCTATCGCGACGGCGCGATTGATCGCGACCACGCGATTGGACCGGAATTGAAGCAGCCCATCGTAGAGCCGGCGAATCGCGCGCCAGTCTGTCCGCCCCGTCTCGCAGCGCATGGCGTGGGTCAGGTGGATTGCGGCGAGCACCTGCACGGGCCCCGGCTTCGCGAGCGCATTTGCCCGGTCGAGTGCTGCGCGGCCAACCTCGATCCGGGCACGATCCCACAAGGCGACATCCTGCTGCGATAGCGGCACCATGGTCCCTGTAGCGTCAACGCGCGCAGCTTCGCGCGACCGGACGAGGCTCACCAGCGCAAGCAGTCCGTGCGCCTCCGCCTCATCGGGCATCAATTCGGCAAGCAGGCCCGCCAGCCGCTCAAGCTCGGGTGCGAGACCCGCGGTATCGCCTACCCCTGCCGCGTCGCGATAGGCGATGCCAAGCCCGACCTCTATCGTTTCCAGAACGGTTCCGACCCGCGATTCCCATTCCCCGGGCGGCGGCGTTTCGAAGGGGATATTGGCCGCCTTGATCTTCGCCTTGGCGCGCGTGACCCGCTGGAACATTGCAGGCTCGGTAACAAGGAAGGCACGCGCGATACGCGCTACCGACACGCCGCAAATCACCCGCAGCGCCAGCGCGATCCGCGCCTCCTGCCCCAGCGCGGGATGGCAGCATGTGAACAGCAGCCGCAGACGATCATCGGGGATCGGCTCGGGAAAGGAGATCACGTCGCCCATGATGTCTGGCTCGGGCAGGTTGGCGATCGCTCGCGCCTCGCGTTCCCGTTTGCGCAGCAGGTCGAGCGCGCGACGTCTTGCGGTCACATAAGTCCACGCCGCCGGGTCGCGGATCGGCGCAGGTTCGCCCAGTGCCGCCTCGCACGCGGCCGAGAATGCTTCTTCGGCGAGATCGAGGTCGCGCAGTTGCGCAGCTAGGGCTGCAATCACCCTCGGCCGCGCATCCGCCAGTGCCTGCGCTAGTCCTGCCATACCGGGCGGATTTCGACGGCGCCCTTGCCGGGAATGGGGATCCTGCGCGCCCAGCGCACGGCTTCGTCATGGTCGGCAGCCTCGATCACATAGTAACCGCCCAGTTCTTCGTGTGTTTCGGCAAAGGGCCCATCGTGAAGGCTGCCCTCGCCGCCATTTTCATACCGTATCGTGGTCGCGGTGCTGGCATCCTTCAGGCGATTGCCGCTGAATTCGACGCCTTTTGCCGACAGCTCCTCGATCAGCTTCATGTGGCCCGCCAGCGTCGCTTCCAGCATCGAAGCGCCATTGTATCCCGCATAGACGCTCTCGTCCTCATGGATCAGCAGCATGTATTGCACGGTCAACTCCTCCAGTCCGGCATGGCCACATCGGCAATACCCTACACCGGAGACGCCGGAGTAGCGCGCTATTCGACCGGCTCGGGAGAAAAAACTTCAATCGGAGCCGGGATCGTCCGAAGCGGAGGCGCCCGGCCCTGCAACCATCTGGTGATAGCCGGCAATCGCCCGCACCACGCCATGCATCATGTCCATCCGTTCGGGTACAGGTGCATTGGTGCGACCGATCATCACTGCCACGGTATAGATACTGCCGTCGGGCGCGGTGAGGATACCCACATCGTTATAGCCTGACTGGTCAGCAGGAGCGCCCTTCGGGACGATATCGAGCACCTGCCCGGTGCCGGTCTTATGCGCGATCCGCCAGCCTTCCGGCAGTCCGCCCTTCAGCCGGTTGGGCCCGCTCTTGACCGCATCGAGCCACGCAAGGAACTGCGCTGTACTGGAATCGGAGAGCAAGGCGCCTTCGTGCAGCCGCGCCAGCGCTGCGGCGATGGCAACCGGGGTCGCGCCGTCGACCGGATTGGTGACATATTCCTCGAAGGCCGCTTGCCGAACATCGTGCGGCACGGTCTTGCGCACATCGAAGAACGTCTTGCCCAGCGCGAAAGCCTGCTGCCATTCGAGCCCCGCGATCTGCGACTGCATGGGCCGCTCGCCCGGCCCGAAGCGGATATCGGCAAAGCCTTTGCGCGATAGCACTTCGCGGACCGCCTCCGGTCCGCCCACGCGGCGCAGCACCATATCGTTGGCGGTATTGTCGCTTTCAGTCAGCGCGCGGCTGAGAAAATCGCGATAGCTGGTTGAGAAGCTGCCATTGGCGACCACGGACCTGCGGATCGGACTGTGGAACACCGCCAGATCCTCGACGCGGACAGTGCCGCCCTCCCCCAGGTCCAGCAGCCCGCGATCCGCCATGTCGAGCGCGGTCAGCGCGACCCACAGCTTGCTGACGCTCTGCTGCGGGTAGAGATTGGTGCCGTTGAAGTGGATCATCCGCGCCCGCGCCGGATCGTACACCGCGATCCCCGTCTTGCCCTGCAGGTCGCTGCCGAGTGCAAACAGCTGGTCGTCCAGCCATTCTTCCTCGGGCGAACGCTCCACCGCGATATCCTCTGCCGCCTGCTTGACGCGCTCTTCGAAAGAAGGCGCGCCCGAAACCCCGCCCGTCGCTTCGGTCAGGTGGCAGGTCGACAGGCCCGCGATGACGAGTGCACAAAGGCCGAGAAGCAACAGGGTGCGCATAGGGGCAATATAGGCGTTTCGATCCTGCTTTGCATTCACGCGGTTTGTTCAGCTCGCTTTCGAGACAATCTCGGCCCAGCCCGCTTCGTCGATAACTTCTATGCCGAGCTCTTCCGCCTTCTTCAGCTTGCTGCCCGCACCCGGCCCCGCGACGAGCAGGTCGGTCTTGGCCGATACGCTGCCCGCAGCCTTGGCGCCTAGCCGTTCGGCCTGCGCCTTGGCTTCGTCGCGGCTCATGGTTTCGAGCTTGCCGGTGAAAACCACGGTCTTGCCCGCGACCGGGCTGGCGACGGTTTCCACTTCATAGACCGGCGGGTCGACTTCTCCCGCTCCGGGTTCGGGGCCGATCAGCGCATCCCAGACCTGCCGGTTGTGATCCTCGTGAAAGAAATCGGCGAGCGCATGGCCAACCGCCGTGCCGATCCCATCGGCCTGCACCTCGTAGATACGCCGCACCGCCTCCAGCATGCGCGCATTGAACGGGCTGACCTTCTCGTCCGCGCCCTGCGGGTTCTCGGTGCGATAGGCGTGGAACTCCGCTGCCTTGGCGGGCAATTTGCGGATGTCGCCCAAGCCTTTCAGCAGGTCGCGCGCGGTCACCGCGCCGACGTGGCGAATGCCGAGCCCGAACAGCAGCCGCGCGGCGTCGGGCGTGCGCTTATCCTCGATGGCGGCCAGCAGGTTATCGACCGACTTCTCCTGCCACCCGTCGAGCGCGAGGATATCCGTGCGCTTTTCATGCAGGCGGAGAATATCGACCGGGCCGGTCAGCCAGCCATGCTCGATGAACTGCGCAATGGTCTTCTCGCCCAGCCCTTCGATGTCGAGCGCCCCGCGGCTGACGAAGTGCTTGAGCCGCTCCAGCCGCTGCGCGGGGCAGATGAGCCCGCCGGTGCATCGCACGTCGACCTCGCCTTCCTCGGCCACCGCTTCGCTGCCGCAATCGGGGCAGTGATCCGGGAATACGAAAGGCTCCCGCTCCACCTCGCGCGTCAGGTTCTCGACCACTTGCGGGATCACGTCGCCCGCGCGCTGGATCACGACGCGGTCACCCACCCGAACGCCCAGCCGCGCAATCTCGTCGCGGTTGTGCAAAGTCACGTTGGTGACGGTCACCCCGCCGACCAGCACCGGCGCAAGGCGGCCCACCGGTGTGAGCTTGCCCGTGCGCCCGACCTGTATGTCGATCGCCTCCAGCGTGGTTTCGGCGCGTTCGGCAGGGAACTTGTGCGCCAGCGCCCAGCGCGGGGCCTTGGCGACGAAGCCGAGCCGATCCTGCCAGTCGAGCCGGTCGACCTTGTAGACCACGCCATCGATCTCGTACGGCAGGTCTGGCCTGGCCGACGCGATTTTCTCGTAATGGGCGATCAGCGCGTCGAGCCCCTCGACCTGCGCAAACAGCGGCGAGACCGGCAGGCCGAATGCTTCTATCGCGCGGATCACCTCGTGCTGCGTCTTGCCCGGTACCTCCGACGCTTCGCCCCAGCCGTGCGCCCAGAAGCGCAGGGGACGTTTCGCGGTGACACTGGCATCCTTCTGCCGCAGCGATCCCGCCGCCGCGTTACGCGGATTGGCGAACTGGCGAACCTTAGCCGGGTCGAAATCTTCGCCCTTCGCCTCGGCCGCTGCCCGCGCCTCGTCCATCAGGCGCGTATTGAGGTCTGCGAAGGCGGCACGCTCCATGTAAACCTCGCCGCGAATCTCGAACACGTCGGGCGCATCGCCATTCAGTTTGGCGGGAATGTCCGCGATATGCGCGACATTGGGCGTCACATCCTCGCCCACTTGCCCGTCGCCGCGCGTCGCCGCACGCACCAGTTCGCCGTCCTCATAACGCAAGGACAGCGAGAGACCGTCGATCTTGTCTTCGGCAGTAAAGGCAATCGGAGCATCCGCATCGAGATCGAGGAAGCGCCGCACCCGCGCGACCCATTCGCCGACTTCTTCCGCATCGAACGCATTGTCGAGGCTCATCATGCGCACCGCGTGGGTGACCTTGGACAATGGTGATGCGGCCACCTCGTGCCCTACGCCCTTCGACGGCGAATCGGGGCGCACAAGCTGCGGGAATGCCGCCTCCAGCACCTCGTTACGGCGGACCAGCGCGTCATATTCCTGGTCGGTGATCTCGGGCGCATCCTCGGCGTGATACAGCCGGTTATGCTTCCTGATCGTGCGCGCAAGCCGCATCAGCTCGTTCGCGGCCTCTGCTTCGGTAAGGTCGGCGGGGTCATCCATCATCCGTTCCGATAGGCGACACCCACAAGATTACGGAAGCGATTTTCTCGGGCGCGCGATATGATATGCTCGATGCGGGTCCGAAGGGGGGACTGGACATGGGTGTGGCGAAGAAAATCGGCTGCGGTTGTGGCGGGCTGTTGCTGCTGGTCGCCGCGGCGGCAGTGGCGATCTGGATCTGGAAACCCTGGGCCAGCATCGTCCCGCTCGAAATGATCGAACCCGAGGCCGAGGTTGGCGAGCGGGTCGACACGGGCGACGTGCTGGGCAATTTCTACCCCGCGGATGGAGCCAATAACGGGCCCGGCGTGCTGCTGATCGGCGGCAGCGAAGGCGGGCTCGGCAGCGATATGACGCGGCTGGCACGCGCACTGCAGGACGATGGCTTTTCGGTGTTGCACGTCAGCTATTGGCGGGCACCCGGCCAGCCGGAACGGCTTGAGGGCATCAGGCTCGAAACCTTCCAGCGCGGGCTCGCGTGGCTGCGCGCCCGGCCCGAGGTCGATCCCTCCCGCACCGCGATGATGGGCTGGTCGCGCGGCACAGAGGCCGTGCAACTGGTCGCGATCCGCAATCCTTCGGTGAAGGCAATTGTACTGGGCCAGCCGAGCAATGTGGTCACGCCCGGTTTCAGTTGGGACGAGCCCTGGAACCAGTTCGGCAGTCCGTGGACCTGGCGCAGTGAGGATCTGCCCTTCCTCGACCTCGAAGGCGTCCAGCTGCTAGGCGGAGACATGGACGCTGCCCAGCGCAAAATCGCCAGCCGCGCGAAACAAAACCCCGATGCGGTGATCCCGATTGCCGAGGTCGGCGCACCGGTGCTGATGATCTGCGGCGAATCGGACAGCCTGTGGCCATCATGCGCGATGGGCCGCGCCATCGCCGATCGCGCCGCCGAAGCGGGCAAGGAAGACGTGCGCCTGCTCGCCTATAATGATGCGGGGCACTACGGGTTCGGCGCGCCGGTGGACGAGGATGACGAAGCATTCGGCAAGCTCGGCCAGCTGGGCGGCTCACCCGAGGGCACCGCCGATGCGCTGCGCGAAAGCTACCGCGAGATCGTGACGTTCCTCAACGATGCGATCGGTGATGAGGGTTAGCCGCCTGCGTACCAGTCGGCCGGATCGGCATTCCGGTAGCGCTCACCGCTTTCAAGCTCGATCACGATTGGGGTGTGGTCCGAACATTCGACGCCGAGACCGCAAGGAACCGCCTTGCTGTAATAGGAACGGTATCCCTGCATATCGGCCGTCTGGGACCACAGCTGGTACCTGCCGGGCGGCAGTTCGATGCTGAAATTGTTGCCTTCGCGCTCTGAATCGCAGATCGTCTCGTTCGTATCGACATTCGACACGCAGGCCTCGATATCCTCGGGAATATAGTCGCTCGGATAGCTGTAGGCGCCTTCGATAACCCCTTTTTCTACCACGGGTTTTTCCGGGGCGGAGGACGCTGCGCAGGTCTGCTCCTTCAGCCGTGTCCACTTGCGGAATGCTTCGCGGTCCCGATTGTCGAGCGCCCACTCGGCGGCATCGGTCACCAGGGCACATTTGTCCGCGTTCGAAGCGTCTGCGTCCTCAAGCATCGCGAACCGCTCGTCATATCCCTTGTCCGGGCTGCCACACCCAGCGGCCATGCACGCGAGGAAAAGCGCAGGGATTGAGGCAAGTTTGGTTGTCATCGAGTTCTTCATCACACCCCCTCCAGCAGCCGATCCGCCTGCGCGCGGGCCTCGGGAGTGACCTCCGCGCCCGAGAGCATCCGCGCGATCTCTTCCTGCCGCCCTTCGGCATCGAGCAGTTCGACCGAAGTCTTGGTCACCGTTCCGCTGCTCGCCTTGGCGATCCGGTAGTGCGTGCGCCCGCGCGCCGCGACCTGCGGGGAATGCGTCACCACCAGCACCTGCCCGTCGCTCGCGAGGCGCGCCAGCCGCTCCCCGATGGCCGAAGCGACCGCCCCGCCCACGCCGCGATCGATCTCGTCGAAGATCATCGTCGCCGCGCCGCCCTTCTCGGCCAGGGCCACCTTGAGCGCGAGGATGAAGCGCGATAGCTCACCGCCGCTGGCAATCTTGTTGAGCGGCGCGAAGTCCGCGCCCGGATTGGTCGAGATCAGGAATTCGACCGAATCCATTCCGCTCGCGCCCCACTTTTCCTGCGGCAGCGGCTGCACATCGGTGCGGAAGCGCGCGGCATCGAGCTTGAGCGGCGCCAATTCGCCCGTCACCGCCTCGTCAAGCTTCTTCGCGGCGGTCTTGCGGGCCTTGCGCAGGCGGATCGCCGCGCCTTCATAGGCATCGAACGCCTCACGCTCGGCCAGACGCAGGGCATCGAGCTGGGCCTCGCCCCCTTCGATCGCGTCGAGCTTGCCGCGCAGCTCGCGCATCTTGGCAGGCAGCTCGTCCACCTCGCAGCGATGCTTGCGGGCGAGCGCGCGCAGGTCGAACAGGCGGGTCTCCGCCGCATCGAGCGCCGCAGGATCGTGCACCAGCGCCTCGGCAGCCTCCACCAGCTTCTCCTCGGCCTCGGTCGCCTCCAGGATCGCCCGGTCGAGCGCACCCAGCGCCTCGGCCAGCAGCTTGTGCTCCCCCGCAATCCTGTCGAGCCGGCGCGCCGCAGTGCGTAGCTCGCTGAGCGGCGATTCCGAACCTTCCCAGATATGCCGCAGTTCCTCCAGGTCGCCGGAGAGCCGCTCTCCCTTCTGCATCGCCGCGCGTGCTTCCGCCAGCCGCGCCTCTTCGCCCGCCTGCGGTTCGATCTTGGTCAGTTCCGCCAGATGCGCGAGCAACAGGTCCTGCTCCGCGCTGGCCGCATCGATGGCCTCGCGCGCCTCTTCCAGAGCTTCTGCCGCGCGCTGCCATTCGCGCCAATTGCGGGCGACCTTGGCGGTGTCGGCGTCCGCAAACCGATCGAGCAATTGCCTGTGTCCGCGCGGATTGACGAGCCCGCGATCATCGTGCTGGCCGTGCAGTTCCACCAGCAACGGCGCGAGATTGCGCAGCAGGCCTACGCTTGCCGACTGGTCGTTCACGAAGGCCTTGGATCCGCCATCGGCCTTGACTTGCCGCCGGATAATCAGCGGCTCTCCCGGCTCGATGGCAAGGCCCGCTTCGTCCAGCAGTTCGGCCAGCGCAGGTGGAAGGCTCGCAAATTCGAAACTGGCAGAAACGCTTGCCTGTGTGGCACCCGAGCGCACGAGGCTCGTCTCCGCACGGTTGCCCAGCACGAGGCCGAGAGCATCGAGCAGGATGGACTTACCCGCCCCCGTTTCACCCGTCAGCACGCCCAGCGCACGCCCGAAATCGAGATCGAGCGCCTCGATCAGCACGACGTTCCGGACGGCGAGTTGAGTCAGCATTGCAAGGATCAGGATAACGTGCAGCGTACGCCGCGTCACCGCCGCAAGCGTGGCCTACCCCTCGCGGATGTGCATAAACGCCACGCGGAGGAGTGGTTTCAGCGATTTACGGCGTGGCTATTGCGCCAGTGCAACCGACGTGCCCGGCGCGTGGTCCTGCACAAGCTCGAACGCCTTTTCGTACCACTTGCTGCCCGGATAGTTCGCACCCAGCACGGCGGCATACTTTTTTGCCTCGACCGGAATGCCGAGCGCGAGGCTGGTTTCCGTGAGACGATAGAGCGCTTCGGCCGCGTGGCTGGTGGTCTGGTAATTTTCGACCACGTTCTGGAAGCGGACCTGCGCCGCAGTCCAGTTGCCCGCACGTTCGTAATAACGGCCGATCTCCATCTCCTTGCCCGCAAGGTGATCGTTGACCAGGTCGATCTTCAGCCGCGCGTCGGACGCATATTCGGATTGCGGGAAACGGCGCTCGACCTCTTGCAGTGCGGCAAGTGCCTGCTCGGTCGTCTTCTGGTCGCGCGTCACATCGCTGATCTGCTCGTAATAGCTCAGAGCAATCAGGTAATAGGCGTAAGGCGCGTCCTTGTTACCCGGGTGGATCGAAAGGAAACGCTGGGCGCTCTGGATCGCCTTGGTGTAATCGCGCGATACGTAATAGCTGAACGCGCTCATCAACTGTGCGCGGCGCGCCCACGGCGAATAAGGATGCTGGCGCTCCACTTCATCGAACAGCTGCGCAGCGAGAGTCGCATTGCCGCGGTCGAGCCGTTCCTTTGCGCTCGCATAGAGCGTCTCCACGTCGCGCGCGACGTAGGCGGTATCGGACGGCTTGCCCCCACTTCCGGCACATGCCGAGGTCAGCGTGGCAAGGGTGCCGAGAATGGCTGCGGCGACTAGGGGCTTGCGAAACTTGGTCATGGGGCGGCGGTATAGCGCCGGGCGCCATGAACGCCAAGTGAAACGGAACAGGTTACGAGACGGGCACGATCACGCGGTCGGCCGCTCTCCATGGCCTGCCACTTCGCTCCCCTCAGGCGCATCCCACAGCAGGTGCCTGCCTTCCAGACTGACAAGGTTTTTGGCGCGGATAACCTCGCCCTTGGTCGTGTAGCCCAGCAGCTGTTCGGCATCGAGATGCGGGTTTACCGCCAGCACGCGCAGTTCTTCGGATGTGAAATCGGAGAGGCCCCGGGCCCGCTCCTGCCCGTTCTGGTCATACACGTGCAGCACATCGCCGCGCGTGAAGTCCCCGTCGATCGAGAGAATATCCTCGCGCCGGATCGATCGGTCTCCATTGGCAATCTCGTCCGCCAACTCATCCGATATGCCGATGCTGCCTGCCATCTGCAGGCGGTTGGCGATCCAGCTCTTCCAGCCCGACACCGCCGATTCATGCGCGGGGAAGCGCGTGCAGCGTCGCTCTGCATCGAGCACGGTGCTGAGCGGATTATCGACCTCGCCATGCGCGATATAGGTGGTGCAACCCGCTTCCTGCGCGATGTTGGCGGCCATCAGCTTGGTCGTCATCCCGCCGGTGCCCAGCGTGCTCTTGCCCTTTGTCGCCTCCATGAACGGCGCGACATCGGTGACCTCGTGGATGAATTCCGCGCCATCCTCGTCCGGGTGGCGATCGTACAGGCCATCGACCTCGGTCAGGATGATGAAATCCTCCGCATCGACCATCTGCGCCACCTTGGCTGCCAGCCGGTCGTTGTCGCCCACGCGGATTTCCTCGGTTGTGATCGAATCGTTCTCGTTGACGATCGGCACGACACCCGCCTCGAGCAGGCGGAACACCGTATTGCGCGTGTTGAGGAAACGCCGGTGGTCTTCGAAATCGCCCAGCGTCAGCAGGACCTGCGCAATTTCGAAATCGAATTCGTGGCCGATCTGCTTGTAGGCATTGGTGAGCAGAGGCATGCCGCACGCAGCAGCAGCCTGCTTGTCGCTCACACCCGCAGTCTCCGGCCTTTCGCCCACGATCTTGAGCCCAAGCGCGACCGCGCCGGAGCTACACAGGATTACGTTCATGCCCCGCTCGCGAAGCTTGGCGACATCCTCCAGCAGGCGCTGGATGAAGCCGAAGCGGGGGGTGAGGCGTTCGGAATTCGCAACCAGGGTGGAGCCGATTTTGACGACAACAGTTTGTGATTGCGACATATTCTACCCGTATATCAACTCAAACAGTGCGTGCGACATAGGGAGCGGTGCTGCAACGCACAACCCACTGGAAAAAATTGCACAGCTGTGTTATAAAAGAATAAACAGCGGTCTAGATCGATTGAGGGGCATTAACGCCCTTCATAGGTCGACCGATTTATTCGACTTGATACGGAGGAAGACTATTTTTCAGAACGTACTTCTCATTGGCTGTGGAAAAATGGGCGGCGCGCTACTCGAATACTGGAAGCGTGGCGGCGAACAGTTTTCTATTGTCGATCCTTTTCTTGAAAACGCGCCCGATGGTGTGCAGCTCTGCAAGGACAGGACCGAACTGGGAGACCGCCAGTTCGATGTCGTCATTGTCGCGATCAAGCCGCAGATGATCGACGAAATCCTTCCAGACTACGCACCGATGCTGGCTGACAACGGCTATGTGATATCGATGGCTGCGGGGGCCTCCATCGCGCGCCTTTCCTCGGTTATGAACGATGCGCCCGTGATCCGCATCATGCCCAACCTGCCCGCTTTCGTGGGCAAGGCGACCAACGGGCTGGTCGCCGGTCCCGGTGTCACCGACGAGCAGCGCCAGCACGCCACCGCGATGATGGAGCGCACCGGCACGGTGGTGCAGGTCGACGATGAAGACCAGCTCGACCGCGTCACCGCCGTCGCAGGCTCGGGCCCGGGCTATGTGTTCGAACTCGCCCGCGCCTATGTCGCGGCAGCCGAAGGTATCGGCTTTTCGCACCAACAGGCCCGCGCACTGGTGCTCGGTACGCTGGAAGGCACGATCGCCATGGCGATCGACCAGGATGACCAGTCGCTGGAGGACCTGCGCAATTCGGTCACCAGCAAGGGTGGCACCACGGCCGCCGGTCTCGATGCACTGAACGGCGACGGGGCGATGTCGCGCAAGTTCGAGGCGACGCTGGAGGCTGCGTACAAGCGTGCTGTCGAACTGAGGTAGCGTACGCTCGGAACCCTGCCCCACCCGACCCGTCTATTGAGTAGGACATCCAAAACAACGATCCGAAGAGGACCACCATGAACGACCAGACACTGGACCCCGCAATCCATATCCACGAACTCGGTTCGAATGCGCGCGCCGCGGCCAAGGGGCTGCTGACCGCCAGCACCGATGCGAAGAACGAAGCGCTGCGCGCCGCCGCCAAGGCGCTGCGCGATGCCGAGGACGAGATCCTCGAAGCCAATGCCAAGGATGTCGAAAGCGTCGCGGGCAAGAAGCCGGACAGTTTCATCGACCGCCTGAAACTCACGCCCGACCGGATTGAGGGCATGGCAGATGCGCTCGAACAGATTGCGCAGCTGCCCGATCCTGTGGGCCGCCAGCTCGCCACTTTCGACAGACCCAACGGGCTGAAGATCGAACGCGTGGCCGTGCCCATCGGCGTGATCGGCATGATCTACGAATCGCGGCCCAATGTCGGCGCGGACGCATCGGCGCTGTGCCTCAAGAGCGGCAATGCAGTGATCTTGCGCGGCGGCAGCGAGAGCCGCCATTCAACCCGGGTCATTGTCCGCTGCATGCAGGCCGGCCTGAAAGCTGCGGGCCTGCCCGAACATGCGGTGCAGACCGTCGGCACGACCGACCGCGCCGCCGTGGCCGAACTGCTCAAGGCGGACGAGTTCGTCGACCTCGTCATCCCGCGCGGCGGGCGAGGCCTCGTCGAGCTGGTGCGCGACCAGGCGTCGGTCCCCACGCTCCTCCACCTCGATGGCAACTGCCACACCTACGTCCATGAAAAGGCTGATTTGGACAAGGCCGCCGAGGTCATCCGCAATGCCAAGCTGCGCCGCACCGGCGTGTGCGGGGCAACCGAGAGCATCGTAGTCGACCGCGCGGTGGCCGAACAGGCCATCCCCAAGATCGCCGCGATCATGGGCGAGGATTGCGAACTGCGCGGCGACGAGACCGCCCTCTCCATCGCGCCCAGCATCAAGCCCGCCACGGACGAGGACTGGGGCACCGAATATCTCGACCCCATCGCATCGGTGAAGGTGGTCGACGGGCTGGACGAGGCGATCGCGTGGGTCGACACCTATTCCAGTCACCATACCGACGCGATCATCACCGAGGATGACGCCGCTGCCGCCAGGTTCATGACCGCGATCGACAGCGCGATCCTGATGCACAACGCCTCCACCCAGTTCGCCGACGGCGGCGAGTTCGGCATGGGCGCAGAGATCGGCATCGCGACCGGCAAGATGCACGCGCGCGGGCCGGTCGGCCTCGAACAGCTGACCAGCTTCAAGTACCTCGTGCATGGCAGCGGCCAGACGCGGCCCTGACACACCTGACACAGTGTCTTAAGGCCAAAAACCGTGCCCTCTTGGAATGAGGTTCGGGCACACGGCAAACAGGGGCGGGCCGCCATGGCTCGCCCCTTTTCTTGCGCGCGCGATGGAGACGGCAGGCGCAGGATCGACGCATTGAAAAAGCGGTTGTGATGTTAGCGGGTGTGAGGCGTGTAGGACAGCGCCGATCTAAGCTGCGTAGGAATGAAACTCGCGGTGCCAGCCGAGAAACTTCGGATGTGGTCGATCCGCCTCGCGCTTCGGTAGGATAAGCTTGCCGCTCGGATTGATGATCGCGGCCACACCGTCGCGGTCGTTGACCTTGCGATGGATCATGATGTCGTGATCGTCCGAGAGGCAGATCAGCCCGCGGTCAAACATCCAGTGTGCCGTGCCCGATAGCGCGAGCCCATTGCGCACACTGTCCGGCCCGCCATGTTCGACCGGCCGGATATGTGCTGCTTGCGCTTCGAGCCGACCGCCGCCGTTGATAAGTTTCCACCCGGTCACAGCGCAACGCCCGTCATAGGCATGCATCACCGCGCGCCGAAACGCGCGCTCCCGGAAGGGCTTTGAAACAAGCGTTTGGACGAGAGGCCGTTCGATCGCGAACGGCATCCTTTCTTCGCGCAGAGTGTTTTCGCCTGCGCCGGGTTCGTCAACACGCGGCAGATAATCTTCGTCGGGCAGGCCCAGCGCGATGATGCGCGCAAAGTCCGAAGGCCACAGCGGGCGGATCGCAGCCTGAGCCCGGCCGGATACATTGCCTGCCTCGTTGAGAACACCACGCTCGACCTGTTGGCCGTTTACAATGTGTGGAACGGTTGGCTCGAACGGCAGGTAGCTACCTTCTTCGATGAGTGCGCGGTAACGCTCCGGCTCGTCCGGGTCGGGTATGATCCGCTCGACCTTGGCGACCGCAAAGAAGCCCTTCGAACCTGCGGGTTTGACCGGCTCACGATATACAATCCAGTCGCCGACCATCTGCTGAGCGCGGCTAAGATACCTTTTCGGAAATTGGTAATGCACCTCAGGAATGTCGTCGTAGATCGACCCATCCTTGTGCATGAAAACGCCGAAGGTCATGTTGGATCAATGCTTCCTCTCAGAAGTGATCGTTGACGTAGTCGACCAGCTCCGCGCCTGATAGAATGCGGGTAGTATTGCCAACTCGAACGTAGAAGGTCTCATTGCCTTTGACGGTATCGGCATATACCGGGCGTGCTGCGGGCAAAACGTCGACCAGACACACCACCTGATCCTCAACAAGTTCAGGCCTGATACTTACCAGCTTGGCGACGAATGCGCTGCCTAGGGCGTTGATAAGCAACGTCGAAAGCCAGTTGATGTAGCCATCTAGGTCCTGCTTCTTGAAATCCAGATCGGGCTGGATGCCGAGGATGTCTCCCTCGTCTGAAATCCCGATGCCCAACGTCCCGCCAGCCGTATTCATAAAGGCGGCGACCGTCTTAATCACGCCTTCGTTGATGACTTTCTCTGGCACATCGGAGCTCAGCGGCACCCTGGCTGTCGCCTTGAATTCGACCTTCAGCGTTTCCATCACCGTCAACAGCTCAACGACCGAGGGCTCGGGCTTGCCCTGCGCAAGCTGCGGCGGGATGTCGCCCACCAGCACGCCGTAGCCGTCGCGGATAACGCCCGCGATCAACTGCCGCCGCTCCTTGGTGAATTCTGTGTAGTCGAGCGCGTGCCAGTCCTGCGGGAGTGCATGCCAATAGCTGGCATTGGCTTTCTCCTGCTCGGAGAGGCCGGCAAACAGCGGCGGGAAATATTCCGCGGGCGGATCGTCGGAGATGTCCATATTGTCGGCCCACTCGACGAAAGCATAATTGGCGATTTGATTGAGCCGATAAGTCCCCGTGATGCCGAGTGCCCGCAGGTATCCCTTGGGAAACAGGTGGTGCCGTTCGATCGACGCCCTGTTACCGACGACGCCCGGATCTAGCAGTTCGCTGACGCGGATCGACGAGAACAGCGCCGTCGCCCCGAGCAAATTCAAAGCCGCGTAGTAGCCGAACAGGTAAGGGCTGTAGGCTGAGGAGGAGTCCAGCTTTTCAGGCAGCGTCACCTTCCAGTAGTCGTCGGTCAATTGGTGCGAGATCAGCGTGTTGAGGAGCTGGACGAAGCCCTCGCCTGTCTTTTCGACTTGGTCGAGCCGTCGCAGGTCGGCCTCCAGCACGGTTTCCGGGCTGCCGGTATAGCGACCGGTCAGTGCACTCATGAAGAACCAGCGACTCATCACTTCACGCAAGGAGCGTCGTTCAACACCGAATTCGTGCTTACCGATCAGGAAGAACAGGTAGCCATAGAGGAAGTTGTTTGCCGAAGTCAGCATCGCCCCTGAGCGGAAACCGGCACCTTTGACGCAATTAATGAATTCGTGCCACGAGTTGAGGTCGAGTACCTTGGCCTGCGCCAGCTTGAGCTCGTCGAAGCGAGCATCGCGCAGACCTTCCTTCACCTTTTTGTCCACCGGGTCGCGCCCGCGCAGAATCTGGTAGGCGTTCTGGAGCACACCTCGCTTCAGTCCCAGGCCGACCGCCACGCGAAGCAACTGGTCAGGCGATGGAGCGTGAAACACGTTGTAGGGAGAGGCTTCGCGGTTTGCCGAAGGCACCTTCGCCAGCCGCGCAAAGTCCTCCAACCTGTGGCGGCCCTCGACCCAGTGCACCGACATCAAGGTCAGGATGAAGTCCGCGGAATTGAGCGGGATGCCTCCGGCATTGATCCGCTGGAAAACCTCGGCAACCGTATCGACGTCGAGGTCTGCCGACAGCACCAGCACCGAAAACTGGTAGTTGCGAATGTTCTCCAGCTGCTGGATGTTCTGCGCCACCTTGCGTTCCAGTTCGGCATCCAGTTGCTGATGTGCCTTTAACTGCTCGATAAATTCGTTGATGAAGAAGAAGGCCCCCTTCTGGCTGTTCCAGATTTTCGAGATGTTAGGAATAAAAGCGGGGTTATTGTCGGACGAGGCGTTGGCAACCGTGAATTCCTCAGTCAGCGGGTTGAAGGCAATGCGGATGAACTGTTCTTCGTTCGATTCATTGAGGATCGGCTTGCCTTTCATCACCGCATAGAGGCTGGTCAGCCGCTGTTGGCCGTCGACGATCATCTTCTGGTTCTCGCGAGCGTCAGTCTTGGTGCCAATCGAGTGGCTGTCCACCTGCTTTGGCGTGCTCCAGAACAGGAGGTAGCCGACCGGGAAACCTTGATAGAGAGAATCGAATAAGTCCCTGATCCGCGATCGCTTCCAAACGAATGGTCGCTGCAAGTCAGGCAGGCCAAGTGTTCCATGATCGATCTCCTCGATCAGGAAATGAACCGGCGGAGATTCTGGGGCAAATCTTTGTGTTGTTTGTACCACGAGAGGATTCAGCCCCCAACTCTCAATTTCTGATTCGATTGTGTTTGATTTCTCGCCATACCGTGAGGTCTACTCCTCCCCCATCCGCAGCGCGGCAATAAACGCCTCCTGTGGAATGCTCACATTGCCATACTCCCGCATCCGCGCCTTCCCCTTCTTCTGCTTCTCCAGCAGCTTCTTCTTGCGCGTGATGTCGCCGCCATAGCATTTAGCGGTCACGTCCTTGCGCAGCGCGGCGATGGTTTCGCGGGCGATCACCTTGCCGCCGATCGCGGCCTGGATCGGGATCTTGAACAGGTGGCGCGGGATCAGGTCTTTCAGCCGCTCGCACATGCCGCGACCGCGCTCCTCCGCCACGCCGCGGTGGACGATCAGCGATAGCGCATCGACCGGCTCGTTGTTGACGAGGATGTTCATCTTCACGAGGTCGCCTTCGCGCAGGCCGATCTGCTCGTAATCGAAGCTGGCATAGCCGCGGCTGATGCTCTTCAGCCGGTCGTAGAAATCGAACACCACCTCGTTCAGCGGCAGCTCGTAGGTCACCTGCGCGCGTCCGCCCACGTAGGTCAGGTCGGTCTGGATGCCGCGCCGGTCCTGGCACAGCTTGAGGATGGAGCCCAGATATTCGTCGGGCGTGTAGATCACCGCCTTGAGCCACGGTTCCTCGATCACCTCGATCCGGTTGGGGTCGGGATAGTCGGCGGGATTGTGCAGCTCGATCACCTTGGCATCCTCGTTGCGCGATTTGCCGAGGTGGATGCGGTAGACGACCGATGGCGCGGTGGTGATCAGGTCGAGGTCGTATTCGCGGCTGAGCCGTTCCTGGATGATCTCGAGGTGCAACAGGCCGAGGAAGCCGCAGCGGAAGCCGAAGCCGAGCGCGGCGGAGCTTTCCATCTCGTAGGAGAATGAGGCGTCGTTGAGGCGCAGCTTGCCGATGGATTCGCGCAGCTTCTCGAAATCGGCGGCGTCGACCGGGAACAGCCCGCAGAACACCACCGGCTGCACTTCCTTGTAGCCCTTGAGTGGCTCGGTCGCGCCGTTCTTCACTGTGGTGATCGTGTCACCCACGCGGGCCTGCTCCACCTCCTTGATCTGCGCGGTGATGAAGCCGATCTCGCCCGGGCCGATTTCCGGCAGGTCGACGCGCTTGGGGGTGAAAGCGCCCACCCGGTCGATCAGGTGCTGCGTGCCGCCCTGCATGAACCTGACGTTCAGCCCCTTGGTGATGACGCCGTCGATCACGCGCACGAGGATGACGACGCCGAGATAGGGGTCGTACCAGGAATCGACGAGGGAGGCTTTCAGGGGCGCGGTGCGGTCTCCGCTGGGCGCGGGGATACGCGCGACGATTGCTTCAAGCACGCCTTCGACGCCGATGCCGGACTTGGCGGAGGTGAGCACCGCGTCCGACGCGTCGAGGCCGATGATGTCCTCGATCTCCGCCTTGACCTTGTCCGGCTCCGCGGCGGGGAGGTCGATCTTGTTGATGACGGGCACGATTTCGTGGTCGTGCTCGATCGACTGGTAGACATTGGCGAGCGTCTGCGCCTCCACCCCCTGCGCCGCGTCGACCACCAGCAGCGCGCCCTCGCACGCGGCGAGGCTGCGGCTGACTTCGTAGGCGAAATCGACGTGGCCGGGCGTGTCCATCAGGTTGAGCTGGTACGTCTCGCCATCGGATGCGGTGTAGTTGAGGCGCACTGTCTGCGCCTTGATGGTGATGCCCCGCTCGCGCTCGATATCCATGTTGTCGAGCAGTTGCTCTTTCATCTCGCGCTCGGTCAGGCCGCCGGTGAGCTGGATCAGCCGGTCGGCGAGCGTGGACTTGCCGTGATCGATATGGGCGATTATCGAAAAATTGCGGATCTTGGAAAGGTCGGTCATTGCCGCGCCGCATTAGACACGCTCGGCGGCGCTGTCAGCAGTTTTGCGCGATAGTTTCCGGCGTGGCGATCCTGCCCGACCTCAGGCAGTGCGACGGTGCGACGAGTCCCCGTTCTGGCGCTTGCGGCCGACAGGCGGCGCCGGAAGATCGAATTGCCCATTCTTGTCTCGCCACAGTTTCTGATCGAACCGCACTCCCACGCGGTTTTCACAGCACCAGCGCACTTCGGCATTCACCGCCAGCTGGTCGGACAAGGCAATGCGGAAACGGGTGCCTTCGGGCACGTTCCAGAGCCCTTCGACCAGCGCGCCCTGCGCGGACATGTTGCGGATCGTCCCGTTGTAGAAATCCTCGCCATGCTGCAGCACCACCCGGCGCAGCATCGCCCGGCGCGGTTCGCGCGACATGCGCGGCCCCGTAGGCTCGATCGCCAGACCCTGGGCGAGCCGCGCGTCGGCCTGGTCGGGCGAGAGCGGCTTGGAATAGATATAGCCCTGGATATGGCTGCACCCGTGGCGGCGGATCAAATCCAGCTCGTCGAGGTTCTCGACCCCCTCGGCGGTGGTATCCATGCCCAAGGCAGTAGCAAGGCTGCTGATCGCGGCGATGATCGCGCCATTGCGACTGCCCGGCAGGGTCGCGCCACGCACGAAGCCCTGATCGATCTTGATCTTGTCGAACGGCGCGTTCTTGAGATAGCCGAGCGAGGAGTACCCGGTTCCGAAATCGTCCAGGGCCAGCCGCACGCCGACTTTCTTGAGCGCGGCGAAGGTAGCATCTGTGCCTTCGTCGTCGTCCAGGAACACGCTTTCGGTGATTTCCAGCTCAAGTCGCGAAGGCTTGATGCCAGCTGCCGCGATGGTTTTTGCAATCATGTCCGGCAGGTTGGGATCGGCAAACTGGAGCGGTGAAACATTGACCGCGCAGCGCACTTTCTCGGGCCAGCGCGCCAGGTCCGAGCATGCCTGCCGGATCGCCCATTCACCGATGGCGACGATCAGTCCCGCATCCTCTGCAACCGGAACGAATTTTTCCGGGCTGATCCATCCATGGGTCGGGTGATTCCAGCGCAGCAGCGCCTCGAAACCGCTGATCTGTTCGCTCACGGTATCGACCACGGGCTGGTAGTGCAGCTGCAGGCTACCGTTGTCGATGGCATGCCGCAGCTCTTCTTCCAGCTGGTTGCGTTCCTGCGCGGCGGCATGGAGATCGGGGCTGAAAAGGTGATAGCGCCCACGCCCGGCATCCTTGGCTGCGTAGAGCGCGAGGTCGGCGCTGCGGATCACGCGTTCGCTGCAGCTCCCATGCTCCGGTGCCAGCGCGATCCCGATCGACACGCCGATCACCATCCGCTTGCCATCCAGGGAATAGGGTTGCGAAACGGCATGGATGATGTCGCTGGACAACTGCTCCAACTGCTGCTTTTCGCACGCCCGCGGAATGATGATCTTGAATTCGTCCCCGCCCAGACGCCCCACGACGCCTGCCCCGCCGACAACCTTTTCGATACGCCGGGCAACCTGCACCAGCAGGGCATCGCCCGTGGGATGGCCGAAAGTATCGTTGACGTGCTTGAACCGATCGAGATCGAGCATCAGGATCGCGCATTGGCGCCGGCTCTGGTCGGGATTGGTCAGCAGCTTGGACAGGGTTTGCGACAGCGAGTGGCGATTGGCGAGCCCGGTGAGCGAATCGAACATCGCGAGGCGCGATGCACGTTCGGTCGACCGGCGGCGCTCGGTCAGGTCCGTGCCCGAACCCCTGAACCCACAGAAATTGTCGAAACCGTCGAAGATGGGGCGGCCATTGACCGACCACCACGACGACCCTTCACCATCCCGATCCGAACCACGCACGGGCATATCGTGAAAGGCGGACTGCGCGGTAAAGTGGAACTTGATCGTGCGCTCGGCATCGCGCTCGTCAGGGTCCACCTCGAAAACCTGCGTGAAGACCTGCCCGATCAGATCATCGTGGTCGAGCCCGTAACGATTGGCGAATTCCTGCGAGATATAAACGATGCGCCCTTCGCGGTCGGTCTCCCAGAACCAGCCCTGCCCGGTCGCTTCGTAATCCTGCATGATGTCCATGGAGCGATTGCGCAGCCGTTCCTCGGCTTGCCGATCTTCCTCGTTATCGCGTTCGTAATGGGCTTGGAATAGCGCGATGCCGATGCCGGCGAGCACCGCAGCCACGAATGCATACAAGACAGTCATATCGCCCTGCCACGCCGAATAGGCCGCCATCGGCGACCAAAGGCCGAGATTTGTGAACATCATCGGGAAGGGGCGTCCAGCCAAGAACACCGCCGCCATGCTTCCAGCGGCGATGATCGCGGCGAAGCCAAGGCCGGCGGGGAGCCCCCCCGAATACATCCATTCGGCAAACCCGAAGCCGACCAGCAAATGCGGAACCAGCCCGAAGGCAGTGGTGACCAATAAGTGCGGTATCGATCTCGCGTTCCTTACCGTGCGCGAGAGCGAGAAAAGCAATCCGGCAGCAAGGAAGGCCATCAGGGCCGGGATTGTGGGATATGACTGCGCAATCACTCCGCAGGTTACCGCCGCCAAGAGAGCCGCTGCCGCGAGCATGGGCCATTGCAACGGAAGTGCCGGCGTACCCTCTACCGGGTCCCTGCCGGTGGTGCGTGCTGGCTTGCCAGTCTGGACGCTCGATGTGGCCTTCGCCACGCGGCGACGCTCTCGCACCGGGTCTTGCGACCCGTCGAGGCATGGCTGTGCCACCGCCTGTTTCGATACCTGCCCACTCACGCCCATGCCACGCCCTATGGCAAACTACGAATGGGAATTGATGAAATGACGTGGTTAGCGCTGCGTTAAGGCCTAGGGCAAAGCCGTGTTCATGATCAAGATTTGGCACGCCACTTGAGTCCATCTCTGCCTGCGTCCATCAGGGCGCGATGGACGGGGACGATACCGAACTCGCTGTGTCTGGCTATGGATACAACCCGGCGCAGACCTTGCAGCTTTTCAGAAAAGCCATGAGTTTCAGGAGCAAAGCCAAGTGATCCGGTTCGGCGATCTCGACCTGCGCATGCCCGGCTGGGGCCTGTTCGGCAGCGCAATGCGAGAAGATCGGGTGGCCCAGCCTCGTAGCGGCGAGCCCGGCGGACCGTTGAGCGCGGAGGTTTCGTTCGAAAATGTCGACGGGATCGAATTACGCGTAGCGCGCTGGCGACTCGATGAGCCGTCCGAGCACCCGCCGCTGCTGTTCTTTAACGGTATCGGCGCGAATATAGAGGCGGTTGCCCCGCTCGCAGAAGCGCTGACCGAGCGCGGGTTCATCATGTTCGACATGCCGGGGACTGGAGAATCCCCGGACCCGGTGTTGCCCTATAATCCTTTCACCATGAGCTGGACCGCGCTTGCCCTGCTCGAAAGGTTCGGGCTCGAAGAGGTCGATGTGATGGGGATGAGCTGGGGCGGCACGATGGCGCAGCACTTCGCCCTGCAGCATTCCGGCCATGTCCGCCGCGTGGTGCTGGCGGCCACCTCGCCCGGCATGCTGATGATCCCGGGCGACCCCAAGATGCTGGCGCAGATGGCCGATCCCTATTCGGCGATCAACGAGATGCTGCTGCGCGAATATTTGACCGCGATGGACAATGCCGACGAAAGCAAGCGCGCGCGCAATTCCATTGGCAACATCACCCCGCCCAGCAGCACCGGCTATTTCTATCAGCTGATGGCCATCGCCGGGTGGACATCGCTCCCGGCACTGCCGTTTCTCGACAAGCCGGTGCTGGTCATGATGGGCGAGAACGATCCCATCGTGCCGCTCTCGAATGGCAAGCTGCTGGCGAGCGTCATCCCGGGCGCAAAGCTGGAAGTGTTCGAGGGGGCAGGCCACCTGTTCCTGATGACGCACCCCGACCAGTCGATCCGCTTGCTGCGCGATTTCCTGGATGAGCAGACGCGCTAGCGCGATCTCCGGGTAAATCCGCAGGTACCATCCTCGGGCAGGCGCTCGGCCCGCGCCAAGGCCACGGCAGCCTCGCGCGGGCGATCGGTAGCGATGATATCGACCCCCGCTGCGCCCAGTTCGACGTAACGCTCTTCCATCCCAAAATCGGCGATCAGGCTGTCGATCGAATCCCTGCCGCCGAGCGTGCCGAAAATGACCTCGACATCGGCCTCGTCGAGCGCGGCGTAGAGTTCCGGGCGGGGCATGCGTATGCCGGTGAATGCGACCAGCCGGTCGGACGGAATGCCGGCCGAGACCGCCTCTTCCAGCGAAGCCAAGCTGTCCATCGATAGCGAAATCATCATTTCCGGCGCCAGCGCGTGCAGTTGACGCGCGCCGTCGAGCGAATAGGCAATGAGAATCACGCTGTGCGCCATGTCGGCTTCGCGGATGGCCGCGACAGTCTTCTCGTAGGAAGCCGAACGCTTGAAATCGATCTGCAGCATGGTGCGGCCCTTCGCCCACTCCAGAGCCGCATCGAGCGTGGGAATGCGATAGGGTGTGGTCCAGCCAGCCGGGTCGCGCAGATGAAGCGCTTCGAGTTCTTTCCATGCTTGCGCCGCAGCTTCGCCCGTGCCCGTCGTGGTCCGGTCGAGCGTGTCGTCGTGCAACAGGAACAGCACGCCATCGCTGCTTTGCGCGACATCCACCTCCATGATCGCGGGAGCGGCGTGGAGCAGCGCATCCATCGTTTCGATCGCATTTTCCGGCAAGCCGGGCGTCGGGCCGCCGCGATGCGCGGAAATGATCGTGTGCTTCTCCGCCTCCATGCAATCGAGGAAGGCGGACAGATCGCCGCGCGTGTCGAGCGACCACGCGGGAGCTTTGGGTTGAGCGGCGAGAGGCTGGTGCGCCAGCGCAAGCGTGGCGACTGCTAGGGTAGCGATTCGAGCGAGCATCATGCCCGCGCCGATATCACACTCGCATCGGCATCAGGACATAAAGTGCCGGGCTGTTCTCGTCCTTGCGGATCAGCGTGGGCGCCCCTGCATCGGCAAGGTGCAGCTCAACCATGTCCGAATCGATCTGGCTGAGAATGTCCTTCAGGTAGTTGGCGTTGAAGCCGATCTCGAACCCGTCGGACTTGTATTCGGCCGCGATCTCTTCCGCCGCAGTGCCGTTGTCCGGGCTGGTCACCGACAGTGTCACCTTGTCTGCGTCGAGGCCCATCTTCACCGCGCGGGTCTTCTCCGTGGCGATGGTCGCCACACGGTCGACGCCCTCGTAGAAGCTTTTCGGATCGAGCTTGAGCAGCTTGTCGTTGCCCGTAGGAATCACGCGGCTGTAATCGGGGAAAGTCCCATCGATCAGCTTGCTGGTCAGCACCACGCCGCCCTCGCCACCCAGCGCGAAGCGGATCTTGCTAGCCGACAGGTCGATCTGGACATTCGAATCAAGCGCCTCTTCCAGCAGCTTGCGCAGCTCGGCAACGGCTTTTCGCGGCACGATGACATCGGGCATGCCCGCTGCGCCTTCGGGCCGGTCGATCGTGTAGCGCGCCAGCCGGTGGCCATCGGTCGCAGCAGCTTTCAGCACGGGGCGCGATTCGTCCGACACGTGCAGGAAGATGCCGTTGAGGTAATACCGCGTTTCCTCGGTGCTGATCGCGAAACGGGTGCGGTCGATCAGTTCGGCTAGCTCGCGCGCGGGCAGTTCGAAACTGGTCGGCAATTCGCCTTCGACGATCACCGGGAAATCGTCCTTCGGCAGCGTCGGCAGCTGGAAGCGGCTGCGACCGGCCTTCACCGTCATCCGGTTGTCGGCGGTTTCCAGGCTGACCTGGCTGCCATCGGGCAGCTTGCGGGCAATATCGAACAGCAGGTGCGCGGAAACTGTGATCGCCCCGCCGCTTTCGACATTCGCTGCGGTCATGGTCTCGACAACCTGCAGGTCGAGGTCGGTCGCCATCACCTTCACCCCGCCACCCTCGTCGGCGTCGATCAGCACATTGCTGAGGATCGGGATGGTGTTGCGGCGTTCCACCACCGACTGCACGTGGGACAGGCAGCGGAGCAGCGTGGCGCGTTCGATGGTGGCCTTCATCGGTCCTTCTCTCGTCTCGTGTGCGCGGTGGAAACGGCAAGGCTCCCCCTTTGGGCCTGCCCTCGCGCGAGAAAATCTTACCCGGTTTCCTTATCGCGCCTGCACTTGGGGGCAAGCGACAAGCACGAGTCTGCCCGGATTGCTGGGGATAAGGAGTTTAGATGGCCGAAGCTAGCCCGACATCGCCAGTCCGTCCCGTCTTGCCGCATCCGCCCGGGCACTACGCGGGCCTGCGTGGGGAGGACGGGCGAACACGAAGAGGTCAATTCCTCATCTGCACGACGAAGTCGGCCAGTATCTGCGGGAATTCCCTGATGCGTGCCGCGAGGTAGCTTTCCCCGGCCCCATCCCCGAGGAGCACCTGATGGTCGACGCCCACGCTGTCGCCAAACG
The DNA here is from genome assembly GCF_964222115.1 of Alteriqipengyuania sp. Classification (NCBI taxonomy): domain Bacteria; kingdom Pseudomonadati; phylum Pseudomonadota; class Alphaproteobacteria; order Sphingomonadales; family Erythrobacteraceae; genus Alteriqipengyuania; species Alteriqipengyuania sp. The sequence continues at coordinate 8,172 of NZ_CAXQBM010000081.1, read as the reverse complement.
CATAGGCACGGCCGCGGAAGTGGCGGTCGTTGTAATTGATGAGCTTGGCCAGCGTGGCCGCGTCAGGTTCCCCGTTCCAGCTGAAATTCGCATACAGGGTGACGATTGAACAGCGCGGCGTCGACCCGGTGCATTCGCGCGGTGCGATCACTACCCCATACTGCGCGCCATCGGTGGCGGTCATCTGCGTGGTGAAGAAAACCTCGCCATCATTATTGGTGTCGCGCTTTGCCTCTAGCCCTTGGGCTTCAAGCGTGGCGGCCAACTGATCGATGGTGACACCCGATGCCGCCTGCGCAGCAGCAACCGTCGGACAGGATGCCACTGCGATTGCCGCAGCTGCGAGAAATCCGAATCGCATTGTTCTACCCCCCGAAACGTCGAATCAGCTCAGCATCGCCATCCCACCATTCACGTGCAAGGTTTGGCCCGTGACATACGCCGCCTCGTCGCTGGCGAGATAGGCCACGGCAGCGCCGATCTCTTCGCCCTCGCCCATCCGGCCTGCCGGAATGCGGCCATTAATCGCTTCTTTCTGCTTGTCGTCCAGCGCGTCGGTCATCGCGGTGCGGATGAAGCCGGGTGCCACGCAATTGACGGTGATGCCCCGGCTCGCGAGTTCCTGCGCAAGGCTCTTGGACATGCCCGTCAGCCCGGCCTTGGCCGCGCAATAGTTCATCTGGCCCGGGTTGCCGGTCGCACCGACCACGCTGGTGATGGAGATGATCCGCCCGCCCCGTGCCTTCATCATCGGCCGCGCGGCGGCACGCATCAGACGGAATGCGGCTTCGAGGTTAATGCGGATCACCTGATCCCACTCCTCGTCCTTCATCCGCATCGCCAGATTGTCGCGCGTGATGCCCGCATTGTTCACCAGGATGTCGATCCGGCCCAGCGTGTCGATCGTGGCGGGCACCAGTTCCTCGACGCTTTCGGGGTTCGACAGGTCGCACGTAATCTCGACATGCGCGCCGCTATCATGCGCGTATTCGTCGTTGAGCTGGTCGCGAAAGGCACGCAGCTTGTCGCCGTTCGAGCCCGACAGGGCGAGGCGAGCACCCTGCGCTGCCAGCGCCTTCGCAATCGACGAACCGATGCCGCCGCTTGCGCCCGTCACCAGTGCCGTTTTTCCTTCAAGTGAAAACATCGGTTTTCTTGCCTCTCTCTAATTCCGGCTTGCGCCCGACATATTGCACGGTCTCGCTCAGTCCGTGGTGATAAACGCCCTCGTCGACCTCGCGCGATACCTTGCGGGCGATGACCGGTTCAAGCTCTGGTAGCTCCTGCGCAATGATCTGCAGATCGAGCATCATTGCGGCATCGGGCGGGCCGCCGACGCCGTCCGCTTCCAGTTGTGCAGGCCGATAGGCTTCGAGCAGGAACATCCCGCCTGGCTTGAGCGCGCGAACGACGCGCTGATGGACCGATCGGCGTAATTCTGGCGGCAGATGGCCGAAGATCGAAACGATATTGTCCCACTGCGCCTCGCTCAGATCGTAGTCGGCCAGATCGCCAACTTGCGTTTCGAGTTCTACCCCACGCCTTGCAGCAAGCTCGCGGGCATAACCCAGCCCGACCGGCGACTGATCCATCGCGGTGACCGTGAAGCCCTGGCCTGCCAGCCATACCGCGTTGCGCCCCTGCCCTTCTGCGAGGCAGAGGACCTTGCCCGGCTTAAGGCGCGCTGCCGCTTCCACGAGGAAGCCGTTCGGCTCCTCGCCATAGGCCGGGACATCCGCGGCATAGCGCTCGTCCCACATCAGCCGATATCTTTGGCCAGCGCTTCCAGGTCTTCCATCGTGATGCAGCTCGCCACCTTCGCTTCCTTGTCGGTGCGGCCGACCATCGGGCCCAGCACCTTACCGCCCAGTTCGACGAAATGCTCCACCCCGTCCTCGCGCATGGCCAGCACGCTCTCTCGCCAGCGCACGCGGCCGGTAATCTGGTCGACCAGCAAGCCCTTCTCTTCGTCGGAGTCGGCCACCTTGGCTGCCGTGACATTGGCATAGAGCGGCAGGTCCATCGCGGAAGGCGGCGTATTTTCGAGTGCCAGCTTCATGCGCTGCGCGGCCGGCTGCATCAGCGAACAATGAAACGGCGCGGACACCTGGATCTTCACCGCGCGTTTTACGCCATGATCCTTGGCCATGTCTATCGCCCGGTCGATCGCTTCGAGGTGACCGGAGAGCACGACTTGCGACGGATCATTGTCGTTCGCGATCTCGCACACCTGCCCCTGCGCCGCCGCATCGGCCAGCTTTTGTGCGGTTTCGATATCGGAGCCAAGCAGCGCCGCCATGCCGCCGACGCCGATGGGCACGGCATCCTGCATCGCGATCCCACGCAGGCGTAGCAGCTTGGCCGTGTCGCCCAGCGCGAAAGCATTGACCGCACACAACGCGGTATATTCGCCAAGCGAGTGGCCTGCGACGCAGCTGGCGGCATCCTTCAGCTTCACGCCGAAGTCCTTTTCCAGCACGCGAAGGGTGGCGATGGCGTTGGCCATGATCGCGGGCTGCGCGTTAGACGTGAGTGTCAGTTCGGCATCCGGCCCGTCGCGCATCAGCGCGGAAAGCTTCTGGTTCAGCGCATCGTCGACTTCCTGGAAAGTCTCGCGCGCAGCGGCGCTGGCTTCGGCGAGATCGGCACCCATGCCGACCTTCTGGCTCCCCTGCCCGGGGAAGATGAAAGCTCGCATAATTTCTCCTTGTCGGCCCGCGGCCTAGGAACCGCGAGCAGGACTGGCAAGGCCGAAGGGGACGATCCGGTTGCTGGCCGTGTGCCCGATCTCGGCGCGACCGAGATAGGGAATTCCGGCGCGCGCGCACCAGAACTGCGCGATTTCTTCCGCCGTCTGGCCGAACTCGCGATCATTCTCCGGCACGTTGTTCACCGCGCCAAGTCGCAGGCCCGCAACCCGCGGCAAGGTATTGGAAAGGCTGAAGAACAGCCGATCCACGGCGTAGAGATGCTCGCTCACCTCCTCCACCATCACGACATGACCGGAAAGATCGGGGAGAAGCGGAGTATCGACCAACATCGCCAGGGTGATGAGGTTGAACGCAACCGTGGGCGTCTTTCCGTCGAGGCTGGGCTCCAGTCCGCTGCCATCGCCGGAAAACCAACGCAGCACGCGGCGCACCGCCTCGCGCCCGCGCTCGCTTCTCGCGCTGACCGGCATCGAGCCATGCACCGGCTGGCCGATCCCGGCGCGATAGAGCGCGGCGAGCATGTATCCCATGTCCGAGAAGCCCACATAGGTCTTCTGCCGCGCAGCATCGTTCATCCGGGCAATTGCTGCCTGCGCGATCCGGTTCGACCCGTAGCCGCCCTTGGCGAACCACACCGCGTCGTATTGCGGATCGTTCGCGCAATCGAGCAGCGCAGTCAGCCGGGTGAGGTCGTCACCGGCGAAATGCCCATAAGTCTCGAAGCACTGGGGGTGGACCCACACGCTGTGTTCGGGGAATTCGTCCGCGACAAGGCGCTCGATCGCCTCGGCATGATCGGGTGTGATCGCGGTCGCGGGGGCACAGATGGCGATGCGTGTCATGCCGCGAGTGTACTCAGCCGCTTCACAAAGCGCCACTGCCTGCGTAACTCGCGTGTCCTATGAGTGAACTTCCTGATCCCACCGCCAATCTCACCGCCCGCCCATGGTTCTTTTGCGGGATCGGCGGATCGGGGATGCAGCCGCTTGCCGCGATCCTGAAGGGGCGCGGAGCGAAAGTTGCCGGATCGGATCGCAGCTTCGACCAGGGCCGCACGCCCGAAAAATTCGCCGCGCTGGAGCGGCAGGGCTTCCGGCTCTTCCCGCAGGATGGCAGCGGGATCGACCGCGCCGAACAGGTGCTGGTGGCGAGCGCGGCCGTTGAGGACACCGTGCCCGAAGTCGTCCGCGCGAAGGAGCTGGGCGTGCCCCGCCTGACCCGCGCGGACCTCAACGCAGCACTCTTTAACGCGGCAGAGACAGGCGTCGCGGTGGCGGGCACCAGCGGCAAATCGACCGTCACCGGCATGCTCGGCTGGATCCTGCATCATGCAGGGAAGCAGCCGACGATCATGAACGGCGCGGTGATGAAGAACTTCGTGTCCGACGACCGCCCCTTCGCCAGCGCGGTGGTCGGCGATGCGGACCTCTATGTGTCCGAAGTGGACGAAAGCGACGGATCGATCGCGCAATATACGCCTGCGGTCGGCATCCTGCTGAACGTCAGCCTCGACCACAAAAGCATGGACGAGTTGCGCCAGCTGTTTGGAGACTTCCTTGCGGCGTCGGAACGCGGCGTGGTGAATGCGGATGACGAGGAGGCTTTCCGGCTGGTCGCGCAGGCCAATGCACCGCTGACCTTCGGGGTGACGAATACCTGCGCCGCGCTCGGCATCGTCGAGGGCTCGATTGCCGAGGGGCCGACGCGGCAGGCCGCCATGGTCCACGACAAGCGCGACGATTCGCACCACGCACTGACGCTTAACCTGCCGGGGCGGCACAACCTCTCAAATGCGCTCGCCGCGATTGCCGGGTCGAATGCGGCGGGCGTGCCGGTAGCCGATGGGGTTGCGGCGCTGGGCGAGTTTGCCGGGCTCGCACGCCGGTTCGATATCGTCGGCACTTCGTCCTCAGGCGTCACCGTGATCGACGATTTCGGACACAACCCGGAGAAGGCGGCAGCGACGCTGCGCACGCTGAAGGCGCACCCGGGCCGCGTGCTCGCGTTCTTCCAGCCGCATGGCTACGGGCCGTTGAAGCAAATGGGCGCCGAGCTGGCCGAAACCTTCGCCCGCGAACTCGGCCCGAAGGATGTGACCCTGCTGTGCGACCCGGTCTATTTCGGCGGTACAGTCGATCGTAGCGAGGGCAGTGAGCGGATCGTCGACCTGATCGCGAAGCATGGCGGGAAAGCACTCTGCATGAACACACGCGAAGGTTGCGGCGACTGGCTGGTGGCGAACGCCAAGCCCGGCGACCGCATCGCAATCATGGGCGCGCGCGACGATACGCTGAGCGTGTTTGCCCGCGATGTGCTGGGGCGGTTGGGCTAAGCGAAATCCCTAACCGCAATTGTCATGGCCTCGCCATCGACAATGCTGCCCTGATCGCTCAAGCTTCCAGAATTCGGACGGTCTAGGAGTAAAAATGCGCAATTCGGTTATCTTGCTTGTATCGGGGATCGCGATGCTCTGCGCGACCGGCTGCACCGCGCAGGAACCGCTGGAGAACTGGCAGAAGACCCAGCATTTCGAACGCGCAGTGTCCGACAGCTCGCTGGCCCGCATGCTCGAGCAGCTCTCCCAGCGGACCGTTACCGATATGGTCATGGCACCCGATGGACCACTCGATGCCATTGCCGATGCGGGCTTTACCGTAGAGGAATCGGATACGCTGATCCGTAGGGGTTACGCACCCTACTCGCTCCAGATCACCGAGTATGCCCATCGCCAGATCGCAGATGCACTCTCCCAGGATGATATCGATGCGCTGTTCAGTGCGGGCACGGACCCGCAAGCCATCGAGGCGGTGATGTGCGCCTATGGCAGGCCGGCGGTTGACGGGCAGGTCGACTGGGACGGCTGCACCGCGCAAGGCTTTGTCGAGCTGCCGGAGGATTTCAGGGACGCGCATGTGCGGTACTCGGCAGCCTACCAGGCGGTGGTCGATAGTCCGCGCACGCAGACCTATTTCGGTGGCGTCAGTTGCCGCGTGCTGGACCAGGTCGCAGCCCGGTTGACCAGCGAGCAGCGCATGATCGATTTCGATGGGACGACACTGGGGATGCGAGGGCAACCGCAACAGGACTGCGTGATATTGAAGGCCGATCTCGACGCACTCGACCAGTCGGCTGCACAGGGCTCCTGATGGCGATAACCCCTAATATAGAAGTGCTGGAGCGGTTGGAGTGAAGGTGTATGTGTCCGCCTTGGTCTTCGCGATCGCGGCGATCGCATATATCCTCGCGACTTTCTTTCTTATCGGGCGCTTCCCGTTCGGTGGGTATTCGCTATTCCTTGTTTGGATCGCATTGCCGCCACTTTACTGGTTATATGATCGTTTCAAATGCCCCGACTGCGGTCACCCAATTTTTCGGTATTACGAGTGGTCTCGCTGGCCATGGATGTGGCCGAGGAAGACCTGCCCCAAGTGCGGCCTAGACCTCTCCGACGGCGATCCGCGCCTCTAATCCCCTTGCATTCCCCGGCGATCCCGCTATGTGGCCCGCTTCCGCGCGCGGTGTGAGCCACAACCGGAAACAAGAAAGCCGGAGGGGCCCCGCGCATTCGGTGCGGACAAGCCAGCGATCGGCAGCAACGTGAAAGGACAAGGCATGGCTCTTTACGAGCACGTGTTCCTTGCGCGCCAGGATTTGAGCCAGTCGCAAGTCGACGCTCTGGCAGCGCAAGCTACCGAAATCATCGAATCGAACGAAGGCAAGGTCACCAAGACGGAGACCTGGGGGCTGAAGAACCTCGCCTACAAGATCGACCGCAACCGCAAGGCACACTTCGTGATGCTGAACGTGGAAGGCCCCGGCAGCATGGTTGCCGAGCTGGAGCGCCAGATCCGCATCAACGAAGACATCATCCGCTACATGACCATCCGCGTGGACGAGCACGAGGAAGGCCCCTCGGCGATGATGCGCAAGAACGAACGTGACAGCAAGAAGCGCCGCGAGCGCTCGGATCGTGGAGACGACTGATGGCCCGCCCGTTTTTCCGCCGCCGCAAAACCTGCCCCTTCTCGGGCAAGAATGCACCGGTCATCGACTACAAGGACGTGCGCCTGCTGCAGGGCTTCATGTCCGAACGTGGCAAGATCGTACCCAGCCGCATCACCGCCGTGAGCGCGAAGAAGCAGCGTGAACTCGCCAAGGCGATCAAGCGTGCCCGCCACATCGGCCTTCTTCCCTACGTCGTGAAGTAAGAGGAGCAGACACCATGGATATCATCCTCCTCGAACGTATCGGCAACCTGGGCAGCATCGGCGACGTCGTTTCCGTGAAAGACGGTTACGCCCGCAACTTCCTGCTGCCGCAGAAGAAGGCGCTGCGCGCCAACGCCGCGAACAAGAAGGTCTTCGAAGCCAACCGCGAACGCCTTGAAAAGGAAAACGCGGAACGTCGCGGCGAAGCCGAAAAGGCCGGTTCGAAGGTCGACGGTGCAGAGATCGTCCTGATCCGCGCCTCGTCGAACGCGGGCCAGCTGTACGGTTCGGTCAACGTGCGCGATATCGCTGCGGGCCTGGCCGAACAGGGCCACGACATCGACAAGAAGCAGATCATCATGGGCGGCCCGATCAAGTCGATCGGCATGCACGATGTGACCGTTGCCCTGCACCCCGAGGTGCACGTGACGGTGAAGGCCAACGTCGCCCGTTCGGACGACGAAGCCGAGCTGCAGTCGCAGGGTGTCGACGTCCTCGCCCAGCTGTTCGAAGACGAGCAGAAGGAAATCGAGGAAGCGGCCGCCGCGAACAAGATCGACCCGACGCTCGAACCGGGTGAAATCCCCGCCGAGCTGCTGGAAGAAGGTGTGGCGACCCCGGAAGACCAGTCGACCACAGAATCGCTGATCGAAGCGACCGAGCCGGAAACGAGCTCGGACGAGGTCGAAGCCAAGGGCGAATAAGCCTTCGCGCATCGCGCGATTGCATGAAACAAAGGCCGCTGCGTCTCGCGACGCGGCGGCCTTTTTTGTGGGTCCGGTTTACGCTCGGAACCAGCGCTTCTCCGGTTCATGGCGAGCACGTGATTTTTTCGGTGTCGGCGGGGCCTGGATCCTGAGCGGTGGTCGTGTTGGCAAACCGGGAAGGCAGCTGCAATTGGCCGGCCAATCCGGTCAGATACCGTATCCCTCGTAATCCTTCGCGACATCCGGGTCGATCGCCAGCGCCGCAGCCTTGTCTTCCCGCGCCTTTTCGGGATTGCCATATCGCTCCCACGCCAGACCCCGACCATAAAGTGCACTGGCTGCCTTCTCGTCCAGCCGAACCGCCAATTCGTATGACTGCCATGCCTTGCCGTTCTCCCCCAGGGCAAGGTTCATAGCGCCGTGACTGTCCCACACGGCCCAGTTGAGGGGATTGGCGAGTACCGCCGCATCGCAGGCGTCGCGTGCCTTGTCTGCTGCGCCGAGCTCGGTCACCAGCCGCCAGCAGATCGGAAGAGCGTCGTGTAG